>DATABT010000999.1:0-23340 GCA_036259455.1 Longimicrobium sp.
CCGGATCACCAGCACGGGTGAGTAGATTTCTCAGTCGGCGCTATGGGAATCCTGCACGGGCTGAGTTCGGTGCAGGCGCCTCCTTCGAAATGACAGTTCGGCGTCGGGTCTGTTTACCTGCAACAAAATCGACGAAGAACCACATCACTTCGGTGCGCGGCGCTCCCTGAATCGAAGGAATGCTTCGCGAGCCTGGAGCCAGAAAACGGGTCACCAGTACGGGTGAGTAGATTTCTCAGTCGGCGCCACGGTTTCCTGCACCGGCGGTGATCACGCGGGCGCCTCCTTCGAAATGACAGGCGCGGGGTGGGCGACGTTTCAGGGTACGGCCTGCGCGCCGCGCCGGATGACGGGATGGAAAGACCCTTCGGGCGAGCGCGGTGCGAGAAAACGGGTCACCAGCACGGGTGAGTAGATTTCTCAGTCGGCGCCACGGGTTCCTGCACCGGCAGCGGTCACGCAGGCGCCTCCTTCGAAATGACAGGCGCGGGTGGCGACGTTCATGGATGAAGGGGGCGCGCGGCGCCGGGTGACTCAGGAGATCATCGGACTCCAGGCAATCAGCGGGTCATGATGGGGAGGTAGGCGCACCACGGGCCCACGGCGTCGCGGTACTGCTTCGCCATCACCCGCGCGATCTGCGCCAGGTGCCCCAGGTCGTGCGCCGTCCAGGTGGCCAGAAGCTGGCGCAGCGAAACGGGGCCGAACTCCGGGTGCTCGCCCTGGAGCTCCAGCTGCGCGTCCGTCAGGCGCCACCCCGCCAGCGTGGCCAGGTTCCGCGCCCGCATCGATGCATAGTCATCCAGCAATTCGCCGATGGGCCGGCCCTCGCTTTCCCGCATGCCCGCCAACCGGTCGAAGGGCGGAAAGCGGCGGTCCGGCCCCCGCGCCAGGATCACCTCCGCGCGGGGGATCCAGTTGGTGCGCTCGCCGTTGATCAGGTGCGCCACGATGGCGCGGGGGCTCCACGTATCGGGGCCTTCGGTCGCCTCGGTCCACTCGGGACCCAGCCCCTCCAGCATTGCGCGGAGGGTGCCCGGCGTTCTTTCCAGCACCGCGACGGTGGCCGCCAGATCGAAATCCATCGTTACACCCACACGTCCGGCAGGGCGGTGCGCTCGCCGCCCTCGTGGCCGGTGTTCAGGATGCCGCGCGGCTCGATGAGCATCAGCTGCACTTCACCCCCCGGTGCGGAGGGCTTGTGGCGCACGCCCCGCGGCACCACGAACATCTCCCCCGGCTTCACGGTCACGTGGCCGTCGTCGAAGTCCAGGCGCAGCTCGCCGTGCAGCACCAGGAAGGTCTCGTCGGTCTCCGGGTGGTCGTGCCAGACAAAGTCGCCCTCGATCTTCACCAGCTTGAACTGGTAGTCGTTCATCTCCGCGATCACCCTGGGCTTCCAGTGTTCGTGGAAGAGGCCGAGCTTCTGCCGCAGGTTGATGGCTTCGTATCCCATGGGTCAGTTCGTCGAGTGGAGGCTTGCCGGCGCCTGTTCGCGCACGAAGGTGATGTAGTCGGTGTTCACGGGCTCCTCGCCCGCGGCGCGCAGGGCCGCGGCAATCTGCCCGCGGTGATAGGCGCCGTGCATAGCCACGTGCAGCAGGATGTCGTCCATCCGCGTGCGGAAGGCCGCGCCCTGCGTGTTCGTGTACGCGACCTCCGCCCCCGGGTCGTGCTGCGCGAGGAGGCGCGTGTATCCCACGGCGTTGGCGGCGGCCATGGCGTTCATCTCCACCAGCGCCAGGGCCGGCCACACGGGCTGGCTGCCGGAATCTGCGCCCTTCATCCGCAGCAGCCACACCCGCTCCGCGCCCAGCACGTGCGAGAACAGCCGCATCACCTCCGGCCGCCGCGCGCCCGGCGAGGCGTTGAGCAGGCGGAGGATGCGCGCGTCCGCCCACGCCAGGTGCCGCACCAGGCGCTCCAGGTGCTCGCGCATCACGGCCTCCGCTCCCACAGCACCGCCACCGCCACCGGCGTCCCGGAACGCCGGCCCAGCCGGCTGATGAAGCCCACGCCATCGAGCGCCGACGGATTGTCGGCGATGTTGCTCACGAAGAACACGTCCTGAGCGGGACCGTACCGCACCGACTCCGGCGTCTGGAATCGCCCGATGCTCGCGACGCGGCGGGGCAGGGGACCGGCCGCCTGCGCGGCAGCGGGCAGCGCCGCGCCGAGCAGGATCGACAGAACGACAAACCGTGTGAACATCCCTCCTCCAGGTGCGAAGGTTCTCAGAGCGTGTTTGATGATTCATCCACCGAGAAGCAGGTGACGTCATCCCCGGTCACTGCGCTGCGCGCACCGCGTCGAATGAAAGTCGCTCGCGCCGCGGCTGTCATTTCGAAGGAGGCGCCCGCTTGATCACTGCCGGTGCAGGACCCCGCGGCGCCGGCTGAGAAATTTACTCACCCGGGGCAGGTGTCGCGCCCGCGTCGACGGACCTCGCCCGCTTCGAGGGTTCCGCGGACCCTCCCAGGCGGCCCCGTGGACCGCGAGAAGAAGCTTGCCAGGGATGATCTACATCGTCAATCTTGATTGTTGAATCAACCTGATTCCCCGAAATTGATGGCCCGGGCCCCACGCTATCTCTCCGCAAGTGCCGCGGCCGCCGAGCTGGGGGTCACGCTGCCGACGCTGTACGCGTACGTCAGCCGCGGCCTTGTCCGCTCGGACCCGGGGACGGGAAAGAGCCGCGCGCGGCGCTACCACGCCGAAGACGTGCGGCGGCTGAAGGAGCGGCGCGAGCAGCGGCGCGACCCGGAGCGCTCGGCGCGCGGGGCGCTGTACTTCGGCGCGCCGGTGCTGGAGTCGGCCATCACGCTGATCGCGGACGGCCGCTTCTTCTATCGCGGCCACGACGCCGTCGAGCTCGCGCGCACCCATACGCTGGAGGCGGTGGCGGGGCTGGTGTGGACCGGCCAGGTGCGTCCCATCCCCGCCCCCGCGGCGCCGGCGGACGGAGCAGGGTTCGATCCCGCGCATCCCGTGGAGTCGTTCCAGGCGGTGCTGGCGCAGGCGGCCGCGCGCGATCCCGGCGCGTACGACCTGCGTCCGGAGGCGGTGGTGCGCACCGGCGGCCGCATTCTGCGGAGGATGGCGGCCGCCGTCTGCCGCGGGGCGCCGGAAGACGTGCCCCTGGCCGAGCTGCTGCGCCGCCGCTGGGTGCCCGCGGACGACGACGCGCGACGGCTGCTGGACGCGGCGCTGGTGCTGTGCGTGGACCACGAGCTGAACGTGACGTCGTTCACCGCGCGGTGTGCCGCCTCGGGTGGGGCCACCCCGTACGGCGCGGTGATCGCGGGGCTCTCGGCGCTGGGCGGGGCGCGGCACAGCGGGGGCGAGGTGGAAGCCGTGGAGGCGCTGCTCGACGAGGCCGCGCGCGCCGGCGCGGAGCCGGTGCTGGCCAGCCGCCTGCGCCGGGGCGAGCGCATTCCCGGCTTTGGCAACACATTGTATCCTGATGGAGACCCGCGCGGCGCCGCCCTGCTGGAGCTGGCGCGGGCCGCGCGCCCGGACTCCCCGGCGGTGGAGGTGGCGGAGCGCGTAGCGGATGCCGCGCGCGAGCTGCTGGGCGATCACCCGGTGGTGGACTTCGGGCTGGTCACGCTGGCGCGGGCGCTGGAGCTTCCCCCGCGCGGCGCGCTCGTCCTGATCGCGCTGGGACGCACGGTAGGGTTCGTGGCGCACGCGCTGGAGCAGTACGCCGGCCGCATCATCCGCCCGCGGGCGCGCTACGTGGGCCCGCTCCCCGGCGAAGCCGCCGCGGAGGGCGGGGCATGATCAATTCCCGAACGGAGGGATAATCTGATGAGACAGATGCTCGCTCAGGTGGCGCTGCTGGTGCGGGAGTACGACGAGGCCATCACGTTCTTCACGCAAACGCTGCGGTTCAGGCTGGTGGAGGACGAGCCGCGGGAGGACGGCAAGCGCTGGGTCGTCGTCGCGCCGCCGGGCGCCCGGGAGACGGCGCTGCTGCTGGCGCGCGCGGAAACGGAGGAGCAGCGCGCGCGGGTGGGCAACCAGACCGGGGGGCGCGTCTTCCTCATCCTGCACACGGACGACTTTCGCCGCGACTACGCCGAGATGCGCTCGCGCGGCGTCCGCTTTACCGAAGCGCCGCGCGAGGAGCCGTACGGCACCGTCGTCGTCTGGCTGGACCTGTATGGCAACCGCTGGGACCTGCTGCAGCCGCGATGAGCGAGCCGGCCATTCGCATCGCCAGTCACGTGGACGACGCCTGGAACTCGATGCTGTGGAGCCAGTTCGGCGCGGCGATCGACATGCTGGAGAACGCCATCGACGCCTGCCCGGACGCGCTGTGGGGCGACCGCTCGCGGCAGCCGGAGTTCTGGTACGTCGCCTATCACACGCTCTTCTTTCTGGATCTGTACTCGCACGGCACGCTGGACGGCTTCGCGCCGCCCGCGCCGTTCACGCTGGACGAAATCGACCCCGCCGGCATCCTTCCCCCGCGCGTCTACACGAAGGACGAGTTGCGCGCGTACCTGCGACACGGCCGCGAACGGTGCCGCGCCGCCATCCACGCGCTGACGGATGAAAGCGCGCGGCGGATCTGCACGTTTCCATGGCTGCAACTGAGCCGTGGGGAGCTGCTGCTGGACAACCTGCGCCACGTGCAGCATCATGCCGCGCAGCTGAACCTGATCCTGCGGCAGCAGACGGATTCGGCGCCGGGCTGGGTCGCCAGAGCGAGGGAGGGATGATGACGGACCACGTGGAGCGCGTGCGGCGCGCGGCGCTGGCGCTGCCGGAGGCCACGGAGCAGGAGGCGTGGGGCGAGCCCACGTGGCGCGTGAAGAAGAAGGTCTTCGCCATGTACGCCAGCGCGAAGAACCACCACGGCGCCGGCCACGAGTCGCTGTGGTGCGCGGCGCCGCTGGGCGTGCAGGAGATCCTGGTGCGCAACGAGCCGGAAAAGTTCTTCGTGCCGCCGTACGTGGGCCCCAAGGGGTGGCTGGGCATTCGCCTGGACGCAGTGGACGGCGAGGAGCTGCGGCAGCTGCTGGTGCAGTCCTACTGCGTCGTCGCGCCCAGGAAGCTGCAGGCGCTGGTGGAGGAGTAGGGGCCGCCGATCGTCCGTTCCCATCCCGATCGCACCCCGCCGCACGTATCGCTGAAACCCCGGCGCCTCCGAATCCGTGTGGCCGGCTGCGCCTGCGTTCCCGCCACCGCTTTCCCCTGCCGGACAGAACTGGTGAATCGACATCTGCCCCTGTCGTTGTCGACGGCCGTCGCGTTGGCGGCGTGCGGAGAGCCGGACGCGCCGCCGCCCGCGCCGCTGCCGGCGAACAGCTTTGCGTTCGCCGTGTTCGGCGACGGGCCGTACTCGCGCGGCGAGGCGCGGCGCTTCGACTGGCTGGTCGAGGAGGTGAACGAGGCCGACCTGGCGTTCGTTCACGTGGGCGACATCCTGGGCGCGGACTGCTCCGACGACGTGTACGACGACCGGCTGGAGAAGATGAACTCCATCCGCCATCCCGTCGTCTACACGCCCGGCGACAACGAGTGGACGGACTGCTACCCGCGCGGCCACGATCCGCTGGACCGGCTGGCGCGCATCCGCCGCACCTTCTTCCGTGATCCCGACCGGAGCCTGGGCGGCCGGCGAATGCCGCTGCAGACGCAAGCGCGCGATCGCCGATACCGCGAGTTCCGCGAGAACCAGCGGTGGACGCGCGGCGGATTCGTGTTCGCGACGGTGCACCTGGTGGGCAGCGCCAATGGGACGCGGCCGTTCCGCGGGCGGAGGCGGGAGAACGACGCGGAGGTGGCGCGGCGCACGGCGGCGGCCATCGCGTGGATGGACGCGGCGTTCGCGGAGGCACGGCGAACCGGCGCCCGGGGCGTGGTGCTGGTGACGCACGCAAACGTGGGCATCGATCCGCGAAACGAGCCGCGGCAGGGGTATGGCGGGTTCGTGGATGCGCTGGAGCGGCAGGTGGCGGGCTTCCGCGGCCCGGTGGTGCTGATCCACGGCGACACGCACCACGCGCGCGTGGACCACCCGCTCCGTGACCGCGGAGGTGAGGCGTACCGCAACTTCACGCGCGTGGAGTCGTACGGTTCGCCGGACATCGGCTGGACGCGCGTGGTGGTGGATTCCGTCGCCGGTCGCGTCACCGCCTACGAGCCACGCAAAGTTCGCTGAGGGAGCGGCGCGATCATCATCCCACCATCCCGGAGCACGATGGCCACGCCGTACTGCACCGACTGCCAGCGCAACATGGAAGGCGGCTTTCTGACCGATACCAACCAGGGCTTCACGGAGATCGCGAAGTGGATCGAGGGTCCGGCGGAAAAGAGCTTCTGGGGCGGGATGAAGATCAAGGGACGCCGCAACCTCCCGGTCTACGCCTGGCGCTGCCCCGGCTGCTCGCTGGTGCGCCTGTACCCGCCGGAGGGATAGCCGCGTGATGGCGGATGCGGTGCGCGCCTGTTGCGTTCGGTGTCGGCAAACGCCTAATTATTCGTGAATCCCTCCCCGGGGATCGCGCATCCACCCGATCCACACCGTCCCATGCAACAGATCAAGGGCGCCATCCTCAAGGCCCGGCTGGGTTTCGTAGAGCAGCACTGGGGCAAGTCGGGGCTGGAGCAGGTGCTGGCCTCGCTGCCGGACGAGGACCAGCGGACGCTCCGCACCCTGCTGACCGTGAAGTGGTACCCGTTCGCCATCGGCGAGCGGCTGGACAAGGCCATCGTGGACGTGCTGGGCGAGGGGCGCACGGAGGTGTTCGAGCGGCTGGGCGCGGCGTCCGCCGACGCCAACCTCTCCACCGTCCACAAGCAGTTCCTCACGCCCGGCCGGCCGCACGTGTTCCTGGGCAAGGCGCCCCTCATCTACAGCTTCTACTACGAGACGGGCCGCCGCACCTACGAGCAGACGGGCGAGAACTCCGGCGTCCTGACCACCCACGAGGCGGAGACGTTCAGCGCGCCGGACTGCCTGAGCGTGATCGGCTGGTACAAGCGCGCGCTGGAGCTGTGCGGCGTGCAGAACGTTTCCATCACGGAGGACGAGTGCCGCGCCCGCGGCGGCGAGGTGTGCCGCTACCACGTCCGCTGGCAGAACGCCCCCGCCGCGTAGGCGGGCCTCTCCCCCGGCGGGCCTTTTGCTCGTTCCTCGCAACGGCGGCCGACCCCTCCTCCCAACCCGGGGGAGGGGGTGATGCGCTTCCGCTCCGGATCTCTCGACCCCCCGGCATCCATGACGATCATCGCGCCTGAATCTTCCGCCGCCGAGCCGCTGCCGCAGACCATCGACCAGGTCCTGTTGCGGCTGAACGGCATTCTGGACGATGCCCTGCGCGGCGGCACGCGCATCGGCTACTTCGCCGCGCTGTACGAGCGGGTGACGACCAACGTCCGCCGCGCGCTGGTGGCGGGGAACGTGTTCCAGGACAACCCGCGCATGGAGCGGCTGGACGTGGTGTTCGCCAACCGCTTCCTGGCCGCGTGGGACGCGCACGCTTCCGGCGGAACGCCGAGCCAGAGCTGGCAGGTGGCGTTCCGGCTGCTGGACGATCCCGGACCGCTCGTCGTGCAGCACCTGCTCGTGGGAATGAACGCGCACATCAACCTGGACCTGGGAATCGCCGCGGCCACCGTGGCGCCGTCGCCGGAGGCGCTGGAGTCGCTGTGGCCGGACTTCAAGATGATCAACCAGGTGCTGTCACGGCTGGTGATCGTGGTGGAGGACGAGCTGGGCGAGATTTCGCCGCGTCTCAAGCGCATCGAGGAAATCGCGCCGGGGCTGGAGGACCGGCTGTTCGACTTCGGCATCGACGTGGCGCGCGACTTCGCGTGGTCGCTGGCGAAGGATCTGGGGACCACGGCCCCGGGTGGATGGGACGCGATCATCGCGGAGCGCGACGCGGAGGTGGCGGCGCTTGGGCGTGCGCTGTATCCGCTGCACGGCATTCCCGGCCACGTGCAGAACTGGATCCGCGCGGCGGAATCCACCGACATCCGCTACAACATCCAGGTGGTGGCGGAGTAGGGTGGCCGGTGTCTCGCGCGGTGGCGGGTTCCGAGCCGCGCCTCCTCCGGGCTCGTAAACCTCGCCCACCCCCTCCAAAGCCCTGGGATGGAGAGCAGGGATCACGCTCGCGTCTGCCGGGCCCTCACCCCCGCCCCCTCTCCTACAAACTGGATGGGAGAGGGGGAAAACTTCATCGCGCTACGGAAGGTGCATCGCACCTCCCTCCCACGCGTAATGCTGCGTGCCTCACGCCACCCCTTCCCCGGGTTGGGGAAGGGGGCGCCGGCCGTCGCGAGGCCCGAGCGAAAGGTCCGGCGGGGGAGAGGGCCCCGCGGGAACGGAAACCTGCGGCTCCAACCCGGCGTACGCACGGCGGACGCAACGCCCCTCCGCCAGATCCGAAAGTCCGCATGCCTTCCCATCGCCCCACACCGCTCCAGGGCCTGGACCGCTTGCACGCCCGGGTGCGCGGGAGCGCGGTGCTGTACCGCTTTACGCTCGCAAATCGCATCCTGCTGGCCGTCGGCTTCATCCCCACGGGGATGATCAAGGTGCTGGGGCGGCCGTTCACGCGCATGGACCCGGCGTCGGACGTCGGCGCGTTCTTCGACGTGCTGTACCGGTCGGGGCCGTACTGGCGCTTCATCGGCGCGGCGCAGGTCGTCGCCGGGCTCCTGATGCTGATGCCGCGCACGGCCACGCTCGGCGCCGTGATCTTTGCGCCCGTCATCGCCAACATCTTCGTCATCACCCTGGCGTACGACTTCAACGGCACGCCCGTGATCACCGGGATGATGCTGCTCGCGACCGTGTACCTGCTCTGCTGGGACTGGCACCGGCTGCGCGGGCTGGTGTTCGACGCCCCGCCCGCCGCGGCGCCGCTCCCGGTGCACCGGCTGAGGACGGCGGAGTTCGCGGTCTACGCGGTGGGGACCGTGGCGGCGATGGCGTTCTTCGCCTCGATGCGCGGACTGGTGCCGCACGCGCTGGGCTGGGCGGGATTCGTGGTCGCGGGCGTGGCGGCGCTGGTGGCGCTCGGCTGGCTGTTCATCGCGGCGCGCGAGGCGAAAAAGGCGCGGGCGGCGACCTGATTCCGCGGCCTTTCGTCGACCGGATCCCCGCCCCCGATCATCAGGGCGCTTGACGGATCAAGATTGCTTGATGTATACTCTTTGCCATGAAGACGACGACCGACCTCAGCGCCGCCGCACGGTGGTTTCACGCGCTCTCCGACGAGACGCGGCTGGAGATCGTCCGCCGCCTGGGCGCGGGCGAGCGCTGCGTGTGCGACCTGACCGACGCGCTGGGCGCGGCGCAGTCACGGCTCTCGTTCCACCTCAAGACCCTCAAGCAGGCGGGTCTGGTGAGCGACCGCAAGGTAGGACGCTGGGTGTACTACTCGCTGAACCCTGAGGTGCTGGACGCCATCGCGGAGTTCGCGACCGACGCCAGGCCTCCCGAGGAGGTGTGGCGTTCGCAGGACGGGTGCTGCGCCTGAGCCGCACCCCTTTTTTTGCCGAAACGCATCAACATTTCTTGATGCAAACCACGGGAGGCTGGGATGAGCGTAACGGACACGGTGCGCGAAGTGGTGCGCGAAAAGTACGGGCAGGCGGCGCTGCGGGTGGTGGCGGGGCAGGCGAACGGATGCTGCGGCGCCTCCGCCGCGCTGGGCGGATGCGATCCCATTACCTCCAACCTGTACGACGCCGGCCAGACGGCGGCGCTCCCCGAGCAGGCGGTGCTCGCCTCGCTGGGCTGCGGCAACCCCACGGCACTGGCGGAGCTGCACGAGGGCGAGACGGTGCTGGACCTGGGCTCGGGCGGCGGCATCGACGTGCTGCTCTCCGCGCAGCGCGTGGGACCGGCGGGCAAGGCGTACGGCCTGGACATGACGGACGAGATGCTGGCGCTGGCGCGGGAGAACCAGCGGCGCGCGGGGGTGCAGAACGTGGAGTTCCTCAAGGGCGAGATCGAGAGCATCCCGCTTCCCGACAACTCGGTGGACGTCATCATCTCCAACTGCGTGATCAACCTGTCGGCCGACAAGCCGCGCGTGCTGCGCGAGGCGTTCCGCGTGCTCAGGCCCGGCGGCCGCTTCGCCGTGTCGGACGTGGTGGTGCGCGGCGAGGTGCCGGCGCAGGTGCGGCGCAGCATGGAGCTGTGGGTGGGGTGCGTGGCCGGCGCGCTGGAGGAGTCGGAGTTCCAGCGGCTGCTGGCCCAGGTGGGGTTCGAGGACGCGTCGATCGAGCCGACGCGCGTCTACCGCGTGGAAGACGCGCGGGAGTTCCTGCAGGGCGCGGGGCTGGACCCCGACGGCATCGCCGAGGCGGTGGACGGCCGCTTCATGGGCGCCTTCGTCCGCGCGCGCAAGCCCGAGGCGGCGGCGTCCGCCTGCTGCGCGCCGGGGTGCTGCGCGTAGATTTGACGCGGCCGGCCAGCCGGCGGCCCTCGCCGAAAGGAGACGAATGCGATACGCGCTGATCTCGGACGTACACGCCAACCTTCCGGCGCTGCGCGCGGTGCTGGCGCACGCCGCCGGCCAGCCGGGCCTCGCGGGCACGTACCACCTGGGTGACCTGGTGGGGTACGCGCCCTGGCCCAACGAGACGGTGGATCTGATCCGCGCGCACGGCATCCCGGGCGTGGCGGGGAACTACGACTCCACCGTGGCCACGGACTACGCGCACTGCGGGTGCCGGTACGAGGACCCGCGGCAGGAAGCGCTCTCGCACGAAAGCTATGCCTGGACGCGGGCCCACGTGCGGGAGGAGACGAAGCGGTTCCTGGGCTCGCTCCCCTTTCGCGTGGACCTGCGGCCGCGCGGCGGGCACGCGCCGGGTCCCACCGTGGTGCTGGTGCACGGCGCGCCCACGCTGAACACGCTGTACTGGACGGAGGACCGGACGGACGAGTTCTGCGAGAAGATGGCCGCCCAGGCGGGCGCACGCCCCGGTGACGTGGTCTGCTTCGGCCACACGCACGTGCCCTGGCAGCGCGAGGTGGGTGGCATCCACTTCGTGAACACGGGCTCCGTGGGACGCCCCAAGGACGGCGACTGGCGCGCGGGGTACGTGGTGCTGGACCTGGCCGGCGGCGCGCCCGCGGTGGCGTTCGTGCGGGTGGAGTACGACCGGGAGGAGGCGATGCGCGGCATCCGCGCCAGCGAGCTGCCGGACGAGTTCGCGGAGCACCTCGCCACCGGCGGCAAACCCGGCCGCTGAAGGGTGACGCGCAGGGCAAGGAGACGAGGACGCGGAAAGGGCGATCACCCCTCCGCGTCCTCCTTGTTCTGCGCGAATCAGTCGGCCGGCCGGCGCAGGACGAAGGTGCCGTTGGCACCGCCCGCGCGGTCGCCGGCGTAGGACCAGCGTCCGGCGATGGAGTCGGAATGCAGCCTCCCCACGAGCAGAACGCCGGTGCCGATGCCGTCCAGCACCATCTCCACCGAGTCGGCCTCCGCGAGGCGCGCGGTGACCGTGGGGACGCGGCCGGGCGAGGGAACGGGGAGGCCGAAGGGCCGGAAGTCGGCGCCGTACGCGCCGTAGTGCGTCGGCGGGCCGCGCAGGCGTCCGAAGCTCTGGACCACGCGGTTTTCCATCAGCACCAGGCTCCCCCGCACCTTCCGCGGGGCGGCCGTGTCGCCCAGCCGCAGGGGAGAGGCCACCCAGAACTCCGCGGTCCAGCCGCCGCCCAGCCGTGGGTCCCCGCCCAGCGCGCCGCCTGCGGCGGACTCTCCGCAGGCCCCCACCGCCAGCAGGGCGGCCACGCTCCAGCGCGTTCGGATTCTCATCTGCGCACACCCTTGAGCCAGGTCCGCGTCCGGGTGAGAATACGCGCTCGCGACGGGGCGGGTGTCAACCAGACCGTCCGGGGGCGGAGAGCGCGGCACCCTCAGTGCTGGTGCTCGCCCGCCGCGGCGGCGGCGGCGTCCGCCGTGGACCAGGCGGGGACCACGACCACGATGTGCGCCGTCGCCTTCCCCGCGTCGGCCACGAAGGGCACGGGCTCGGTGCCCTCCCTTGCCCCCACGTCCTCCGGCGTGGCGTACGGCGAAAAGATCATCACGTGCGGCCGCCACGCGCCCACGCGCTCGCCCGTGGCGGACGTATACAGCACCTGCTGGCGCGACAGCATGTACGACATGGCCGCGCGGCGGGGCGCGGCGAGCTGGCCCGTGCGGTACATCTCGTCCACCCGCGCCTTCGCCTCGTCGCAGCTCACGCCCTGCTCGCGGAGCTCCGCCAGGCGCAGCACGCCGGGAAGGATGGTGCGCGTGGCCTCCGGGTCGTAGCACACGGGCGCGACGCTCTGGGGATGATCGTGCTGCACCAGGCAGCTGTGGCCGTTGGTGCCTTCCTCCACGCGCGCGTACCCGCCGGGGCGCAGCACGTACACCGCCGCGCCCTGTGCCACGTGCGCGGGCCCCGCCGACCGCGCCAGCGCCACCTGCCGCGCCTCAGGCAGGATGGGCGGCAGGTGCGCCCCGCGGCCGGATGCCTGGGCCTGGCCCCACGACGGGCGGGCGACGAGCAGAATGCAGCAGGCGATGAGGGTGCGGCGCATGGGGCCTCCGGCGCTGGGAGTGGGCGTGGGCGGGGACCGTCCCCGCCTCCCGATTCCACACCATGGTCGAACGGCGCCCCCCGATTTCGACATCCCCGCCTCACGCACTCTCGCACTCTCGCACTTTCCCTTGCTGTTTACACCCGCCGCGCGCGGGCCTAGCTTGTCCTTCTGCCCGTCCGGCTTCCGCATCCCGGAAACGCCGGCCCGCCGCCACACCCGCCGGAGCCGCATGATGACGCTCATCATCGTCCTTGCCGTCGTCGCACTGATCGCAATCCTGGCCATCGGCCTGTACAACCGGCTGGTGGGGCTGCGCCTGCGCGCGCAGAACGCGTGGTCCGACATCGACGTGCAGCTCAAGCGGCGCGCCGACCTGGTCCCCAACCTGGTGGAGACGGTCAAGGGATACGCCGCGCACGAAAGCTCCACGTTGCAGGCCGTCACCGAGGCGCGCACCCGCGCCGTGGCCGCGCAGGACGAAGGCCCCGCCGCCCGCGCCGAGGCCGAGGCGCAGCTCAGCGCCGCCCTGCGCGGGCTCACGGTCGCGGTCGAAGCGTATCCGGAGCTGCAGGCCAGCGGCGGCTTCCGCGACCTGCAGGCGCAGCTGGGGGTCATCGAAGAGGCGGTGCAGAACGCGCGTCGCTATTACAACGCCGTGGTGCGCGACCTCAACACGGCCATCATGACCTTTCCCAGCAACCTGCTGGCCGGCCCCATGGGCTTTCAGCCGCGCGAGTTCTTCGAGGCGGCGCCCGTGGAGCGCGAGGTGCCGCGGGTGAGCTTCTGAATCCCTGGGCACTCGAACCTGGGCACTTGAACCTGGGCACTTGACCCACACGCCGGGCGCGGCACCGTCCGCCGCGCCCCCCGTTCCCATCCACACACACGCGACCCCATGCGCCGCGCACTCATCCTCATCGGCGCGCTGCTGCTGTCGCTCGCCCAGCCGGCGGGCGCGCAGCGCAGCGACAGCACCATCGTCATCGAAAGCTACGACACCGAGCTGGCCGTGCAGCCCAGCGGCGTCGTGGACGTGACGGAGGTCCTCCGCTTCGCCTTCACCGGCAGCTGGAACGGCATCCTGCGCGACCTTTCCCTCAACCACCACACGGCGGACGGGCGGCGCGAAAAGCTCGACCTGGAGATCGTCTCCGTCACCGACGAGCGCGGCCGGCCCTACCGCGTGGAGCGCGAGGAGCCGGACGGCTGGACGCGGCGGCTGCGCATCTGGATCCCCGGCGCGGAGAACGCGGAGCGCACCGTCGTCATCCGCTATCGCGTGAGCAACGCCATCCGCTTCTACTTCGCCGAGGGCGCGGAGGACCGCCCCGCCGTGGACGCGCAGAACTTCGACGAGATCTACTGGAACGTTACGGGCAACGACTGGACGATGCCCATCCGCAACGCCAGCGCGCGCGTCGTCCTTCCCTTCGGCGCCGTTCCCACGCGCGTGGCCTCGTACACCGGGTACGCGGGCGATACGGGGACGGAGGCGGTGGCGGAGGTGGATTCGGCCACGCGCACCGTCCGCTTCGAGACCCTGCGCGAGCTGTCGGAGGGCGAGGGGCTGACGGTGGCCGTCGGCTGGCCGGCGGGCGCCATCGCGTCGCGGCCCAGCCCGGAGGAGCACGCGGCGGCGCTGGCGGCGCACCGGCGCGCGGAGCGGATGCGGATGTGGCCGCTGGCGCTGCCGCTGCTGGCGTTCTGGCTAGGCTTTGGCGCGTGGCGCAGGCGCGGCCGCGACCCGAAGGAACAGTCCATCATGGTGGGCTACGATCCGCCCGACGGGATGACGCCCGCGGAGATGGGGACGCTCATCGACCACGACGCGGAGACCCGCGACATCATCTCCACGCTGGTGGACCTGGCCGTGCGCGGGTACATCGGCATCGAGGAGCGGGTGGACAAGCACCTGTTCGGCCTCATCTCCAGCACCGACTACTGGTTCCACCTGCGCAAGCCCCGGGAGGAGTGGGACGCGCTCGCGGACCACGAGCGGCTGTTCCTGGACGCGCTCTTCTCCACCTACGCCACCATGGGCGAGGCGTGGGACGACATCCGCGCCACGTTCGTGGAGGCGCGGCGGGTGCACCAGGCGGGCGGCGAGCTGGACCGGGAGGCGTTCTCGTCGCGGCTGGGCAGCGCGGGCTCGCGGCCGACCGAAAGCGTGCAACTGAAGTCGCTGCAGAACCGCTTCTACAAGTCGCTCCCGGGCATCAAGGACGCCATCTACGAGCGCCTGGTGGAGCGCGGCTACTACATCCACCGGCCTGACACGGTGAAGGGGCACTGGCTGGGGCTGGGGATCGTCACGTTGATCATTGGCATCGTGGGCGCGGCGTTCCTGGGCGGATCGGCGATCAGCTGGCTCTCGCCGTTCGCGCTGGGCGTGGGCGCGGGGGTGAGCGCGGTGGTGCTGATCGGCTTCGGGCTGCTGATGCCGGCCCGCACCCCCGCCGGCGCTCGCGCGCGCGAGGCCTCCCTGGGCTTCCGCGAGTTCCTGGAGCGGGTGGAGAGCGACCGCTACCGGATGATGATCACCGGCCCGGAGATGTTCGAGAAGTACCTGCCTTACGCCATGGCTTTCGGCGTGGAGAAGCGGTGGGCCAGGGGGTTCGACGACCTGGTCACCGAGCCGCCGCAGTGGTACAGCGGTCCCGGCTACGGCCACTTCCGCGCAACGGATTTCACCACCCGCATGAGCACCATGACGAGCACCGCGGGGAACACCATGTCGTCCAGCCCCAGCTCGTCGGGCAGCGGCGGCGGCGGGTCCAGCGGCGGCGGGTCGGGCGGCGGTGGCGGCAGCGGGTTCTGAGGTGAACGGGTGAATGGGTGAACGGGTGAACGGGTGAACGGGTGAACGGGTTCGTGCCCCGGGAAAGGGCGGATAAATCCGCGGCTCGAAATGCCATAAGCCCCGTCTTGCTCGTTCCTCGCGAACGCGGCTTCACCTGCTCGCGTGGGGCAACGCCCGCTCATCGGCGCCGGTCATCGATGTTCGAAGCCCCGTTCGGCGAGCGTTAGCGAGCCGAGACGGGGCTTCTGGCATTCATAGCCGTGGGCTTCAGCCCGCGGTGGCGGCGGGCGCGGTCGTTCTCCCGTGGCGGGTGAACGGGTGATGGGGTGATTGCGGCGGTGTCTCGCCCCATTACCCATTCCCCATCATCCGCTCACCCGCTTACCGCCCATCCCCACCATCGCAACGCCCCCGTTACCCGCGGCGGCTGGAACCGCGCGGGGCAGGGGCGATAGATTTCTCGCATGATGGACGACACCTTCACTCCCACGGCCTTTCGCCCCGCGTGGTGGCTGCCGGGGGCGCACGCGCAGACCATCGCGGGGCGCTTCATCCGCCCGCCGCACGGCGTCCACTATCGCCGCGAGCGGCTGGAGACGCCGGACGGCGACTTCCTGGACCTGGACCATGCCACCGTGGACGGCGCGCCCTTCGCGGACGACCGCGCGCCGCTCTGCGTGATCGTCCACGGGCTTGAGGGGAGCACGCAGTCGTCGTACGTGCTGGAGACGGCCCGCGCGCTGGCGGAGCACGGCATTCGCTCGGTGGCGATGAACTTTCGCTCCTGCAGCGGCGAGCCCAACCGCACGCCCCGCTTCTACCACGCAGGCGAGACGACTGACCTCGCCTTCGTCCTCGACCTCCTCGCCCAGCGGTATCCCGCCGCGCCGCTGCTGGGCGCCGGCTTCTCCCTCGGCGCCAATGTGCTCCTCAAGTACCTGGGCGAGACGGGCGCGGCGTCGATGATCCGCGCGGCGTGCGCCGTCTCCATCCCGTTCGACCTGGGGCGCGGGGCGGACAAGCTGGCGGCGTCGTTCATGGGCCGCGCGTACACCCGCCACTTCGTCCGGCGGCTCACCGAGAAGTACCGGCTCAAGCGCGCCGCGGGCATCCGGCTGGACGGGGTGGAGATCGATGCGCGGCGGGCGCGCCGGTGGAGCTCGTTCCGCGACTTCGACGACGCGCTCACGGCTCGGCTGCACGGCTTCGCCGGCGCGGACGACTACTACACCCGCAGCAGCAGCGCGGGGTACCTGCACGCCATCCGTGTCCCCGTGCTGCTGGTCCACGCGCTGGACGACCCGTTCGTGGACGAGCGCGCCATTCCCCACGAGGCCATCGAGGGGAATCCGCACCTGCGCTCGGCGTTCGTGCCGCGCGGCGGGCACGTGGGCTTCATCACGGGATCGCCGCGCACGCCGCGCTTCTGGGCGGAGCGCGAGGCGGCGCGCTTTCTTGCGTCGAGGCCGGGAATCAAACGTGCGTAAACCGCTGGGGTGTACAGCGGTTGCAACTTCTGGAAAGAGACGGATCGAGATGACGGATGTCGTAGACGCCGCGGCGGTGAAGTCCACCTTCGGCCGCACGGTTGAGGAGCGGTTCACCAACCGGCTGATTCTGAACGTGCCCACCCGCGGCAACGGGGCGGCGGAGCGGATCATCGAGCGCGTCAACGCCGACGACGACCTGTACGCGCTCTGGCTGGCGGCCAACGTGAACGCCGTGGAGCGGCTGGGGATGACGGACCACGGCCCGGTGCACGTAAAGATCGTGATGAACATCGCCGTCAAGGTGCTGCGCGTGCTCACGGAGGCCGGGGTGCAGCCGGGCGTGGTGGCCAACTACGGGATGCGGGTGGAGGACGCGGAGGTGGTGGTGATCCTCGCCTCGCTGCTGCACGACGTGGGAATGTCCATCCACCGCAAGGACCACGAGGAGTTCTCGCTCTTCGTGGCGCAGGCCAAGATCCGCGAGCTGCTGGACGGCATCTACCCCAGGGGGCAGGCGACCATCCTCCGCTCCGAGATCCTGCACGCCATCATCGGCCACCGGGCGGGCGGCAATCCCATGACCATCGAGGCGGGGATCGTGCGCGTGGCGGACGCGCTGGACATGGCCAAGGGGCGGTCGCGCATCAGCATGGAGGTGGAGGGAACGATGAGCATCCACTCGGTGAGCGCGGCGGCCATCGAGGCGGTGCACATCGAGCACGGCGAAACCAAGCCGGTGCGCATCCGGGTAGAGATGAGCAACTCCGCCGGCATCTTTCAGCTGGACCAGCTGTTCCGCGAAAAGCTCAGCGGCAGCGGCCTGGAGCCGTACGTGGAGGTGGAGGCGCTGATCGAGGGCGAGGAGGAAAAGCGCCTGGTCCAGACCGCGTACCGGCTGTAGGGCGGGCGGAGGCGGGGCTCATCCGGATCCAGTCTCGGGTTGGTAAACCCGCGGCTCGGCGCAACCCATTGGATTACGTGCCTCGCCGCACCACCCCCGGCTAAAGCCGGGGGCTATGAATGCCGTAAGCCCCGCCCTGGGCGCGCTGCGCTCGCCCCGGCGGGGCTTCAACACCGTGGGCGGTTCGCGCAAACGGCGGGACTTGCCCGGGCTGAGCCCACGCGAGCAGGTGAAGCCCCGTTTTGCGAGGAACGAGCAAAGACGGGGCTTATGGCCGTCATCGCCGCGGGCTTCAGCCCGTGGCGGCTGGGCGCGCTACGCCCTGCCGGCGGGGACGCGGAGGGGGTTTGCATCCGCGCCTTTCTGTTTTCGTCCGCGTCCCTGGCGTGACCATCTTTTTTTCGCGGGGGGCGCGCGGTAGCTTGGGAAACATCATCATCCGTCGCGATCCACCGATCCTCATCCACAAGAAACCGATGAGACGTACGCTGATCCCCGCCCTGGCCGCGGCGCTGCTGGCCGGCCCCGCCGCCGCGCAGGCGCCGCGCATCACCCCGCACGAAATCGACGGGCACATCCGCTTCCTGTCGTCGGACCTGCTGGAAGGGCGCGCCCCCGCCACGCGCGGCGGCCGCCTGACCGCCGAGTACCTGGCGGCGCAGCTCCGCGGGAGCGGCGTGGAGCCGGGCGCCAGCGGCAGCTGGTTCCAGCGCGTTCCCATCGACATCGTGGGCGCCGACCCCGCCACCATCCGCGTGAGCGCCGGCGGCCGCGCGACGGCGAATCTCCGCTACCCCGAGGACGTGGTCGTGTGGGCGGGGAGCGCGGCGGAGCGCAGCGCGGCGAACGCGGAGATCGTGTTCGTGGGATACGGATCGAAGGCGCCCGAGTACAACTGGGACGACTTCAAGGGGATGGACGTGCGCGGCAAGGTGCTGATGGTGCTGGTGAACGATCCGCCCGCGCCGCAGAACGAGCCCGACCTCTTCGGCGGCCGCGCGATGACGTACTACGGCCGCTGGACCTACAAGTTCGAGGAGGCGGAGCGGCAGGGCGCGGCGGGAATGCTCATCGTCCACACCACGGAGCAGGCCGGCTACCCCTGGCACACCGTCGTGGGCTCGTGGGCCAGGGAGCAGCGCATGCTCCCGCGCGACGCCAACCTCCCCGCGCCGCTGGCGTTCCGCGGCTGGATCACCGACAGCGCCGCCACCGCGCTGCTGGGCCAGGCGGGGCTGAACCTGGCGGACCTGCGCCGCCGCGCCGAGCGCCGCGACTTTCGCCCCGTCGCCACGGGAATCACGCTGAACGTGGGGTTCAACAACACGCTGCAGCACCTGGAGAGCGAGAACGTGGTCGGCGTCATCCGCGGCAGCGACCCCGCGCTGCGCGACCAGTACGTGGCGTTCAGCGCGCACTGGGACCACCTGGGCATCGGCCCGGCGGTGAACGGCGACAGCATCTACAACGGCGCGCTGGACAACGCCTCCGGCACGGGGAACGTGCTCGCCATCGCCCGCGCCGCGGCGCAGGGGCCGACGCCGAAGCGCTCCCTCCTCTTCGTCTTCGTGACGGCGGAGGAGTCGGGGCTGCTGGGGTCGGAGTTCTTCGCCCGCAACCCGACGGTTCCCCTTGCGAACATCGTCGCGGCGCTCAACATCGACGGCGGCAACATCCTGGGCCGGTCGCTGGACTTCCGCGTGCTGGGCGAGAACAAGAGCAGCCTGGGCCCCATGTTCGCCTCCATGCTGCAGCCGCGCGGCTGGCGCACGGCGCCGGACCAGCACCCGGAGCGCGGCTACTTCTACCGCTCGGACCACTTCTCCTTCGCCAAGGCCGGCATCCCCGCCATCTCCATCGCCGCGGGGACGGAGTACGAGGGGCGGCCGGCGGGGTGGGGCGCGCAGCAGGAGGAGGCGTACACCTCGCGCTGCTATCACCAGCCCTGCGACGAGTATCGCCCGGACTTCGACCTGAACGGCGCCGCGCAGCTCGCGGAACTGGTGCTGGACTTCGGCCTGCAGCTGGCCAACGGCAACGCGATGCCGGAGTGGAACGCCGACGCGGAGTTCCGGCGGCCGGCGCGCTGACGGCGGTACGAGTGTAGCGGGTTCGGACGGGCCCTCTCCCCCGACCGCCTTTCGCTCGTTCCTCGCGACGATGGTCGACCCGCCCGCAACCCCGGGAGAGGGGTGTGGGAAAGCGCGAGCTTCGTAGCACGCGATCGAATTCTCCCTCCCCCGCGCAATTTGCGGGGGAGGGCCGGGGAGGGGGGTCCGCGCGTAGCGCGACGCCGGCAAACTCACCCGGTGCAGGAGATTGGCGTCGCGCGAAGTTCAACCTCCCCCAGGGGGTTTGGGGGAGGTGGGCGAGGTTTGCGAGGCCGGTGGGGGCGCCGCACGGACCCCGCCGACGTGCTCGACGGCATCGATCCACCCTTCATCCATCTCCACCGCGGGAGGCACCGATGACGATCCGCAGAATGCTGTCTCCGTGGCTGCTGGCGGCGGCGGTCCTGGTCTCTCCCGCCGCGCTCATGGCGCAGCAGACGCCCGAGGAGGTGGCGCAGGCGTACTTCGCGCACCTGCGCGCGGGCGAGATGGACCGCGTGGCCGCGCTCATGCACCCGCGCGCGCTGCAGTCGTTCCGCGACTTGATGGTCCGGCTCATGGCAGGCGAAGAGCTCCACGATTCGCCGCTGGCCGGGCGAGAAGACCTGGCTACCATGCCCGCCGACTCGTTCTACGTCGCGCTGATGAGCATCAGCGGTGAGGAGGAGGAGTTCAGCGATCTTCTCCACACGCTCGAGGTCCAGCCGCTGGGGCACGTGGCGCAGGGTGATTCGCTGGCGCACGTGGTGTACGCCGCGCGCATGTCGTTCATGAGCCATGAGGCGCAGCAGACCACCCTGCTCACCCTGCGGCGCCACGGCGGCGCGTGGAGGGTGGATCCCGGGGACGGGCTCATGAACATGATGGGCGGCGGGCTGATGATGCTGATGATGAACGCCGGCATGCAGGCGGGCATGGCGGCCGGCTTTGGCGGGATGGAGAGCTTCGACATCGACGTGGACATCGACCACGATGACGAAGACGAGGACGAAGAAGATGAAGACGACGAGGATGATGACGAGGATGATGACGAGGACGACGACGATCCGCCGTCCTTCTGATCACCGCGGACTCCGCATACCGGACCCGGACGTACGATGACCTTTCGCCGGACCCTCCGCGCAATCCCGCTGCTGGCGCTCTGCTCGCTTCCGTCGCGAGCGGCGGCGCAGCAGACGCCTGAGCAGGTGGCCGTGACGTACTACGATCACTTCATCGAGGGCCGGCTGAACGAGCTGGCGGCGCTCACGCACCCGCGCGCGCTGGAGTCGTTCAAGGGCACCATCCTCGCCGCCATGGAGCAGGACCCGTCCCAGGACGAGGGAGACCCGACCGCGGACGAGCTGCGCCGCATGCCGGCGGATTCCGTCTACCTGTGGGCGATCGGGGCCGCGCCCGAGGAGAGCCGCCTGGCCGCGCTGATGGTAGACTGGCGGATGGAGCCGCTGGGCCACCTGCCGCAGGGGGACTCCGTGGCGCACGTGGTGTACGTGGGACGCGGCAGCGTCGGCGGCGCGCAGGTCGCGCAGACCATGGCCATGACGCTGCGGCGCCACCAGGACCGGTGGCTGGTGGACCCCGGCGACGGGCTGCTGGGCATGCTGGGGAGCAGCGTGATGTACCTGATGCTTGCCGCGACCATGGAGTCGCGCGCCGGCCGCACCGCCGAGCCGCATCCCTGACGCGCGCGGCCCGCTTCTACACGACGAGGAGACCCGACCGAATGAAGACGATCTGGCGCGCCGCGGCCACCCTGTTCCTGGCCCTGGCCGCGCTCCCGGCGGCCGCCGCCGCGCAGGACACGCCCGAGGCCGTGGTGCAGCGTTACTACGAGACCTTTCGCAGCGGCGACTACGCGGCCAACGCCGAACTCATGCACCCCGGCGCGCTGGAGGAGCTCAAGACCACGCTCACCGGGCTCGCGGCCATGCCCGGCGCCACGGAGGAGCCGGAGTTCCGCGAGATGTTCGGCGTGAACACGCTCGAGGAGCTGCGCGCGCTGCCGGCGCAGACGCTGTTCGAGCGCGTGCTGCGCAACCAGCTGGAGGGGGAGATGCGCGCCGTCCTGGCCTCGTCCGAGGTCAACGTGCTGGGCCACGTGCTGGAAGGCGAGAACACGGCCCACGTCGTCTACCGCATGCGGATGAACTTCGGCGGGCAGTCGCTGGACCAGGTGCAGGTGATTCCGCTGGAGCGCGTGGACGGCCGGTGGCGGGTGCTGCTGACGGGGAGCCTGGCGGGGATGATGAACAGCATGCCGCGCCAGCCGTGAGCGGGCTGCACGCCCCCGGCCACGAGGCGGAGCTGGCCGGCGGCAGCACCCACGAGCTGGCGGAGCTCTCGCGGCAGGCGGTGGAGACCGCCGCGTCGGACCTGGGTCTGAACCCGCTGCTCCTGGCCCGCGAGCTGGCACAGGGGGAGATCGGGCTGATGCTCTCCTACCTGCGCGCGGCGGCGGAACACGTGACGGACCTGGACCTGCGCATACGCATCGACCGCCTGCTCCACCGGCTCACCGACTGGACGGAAGACGCGGAGTAGCGCATCCGCCAGTCCATGTCACGCCGTCTGACATTGCACTCCGGTGGCGGAAAAGAAGAGAGGCGGGACCGCTGACTCAGCGTGTCCCGCCTCTCTTTCTGTCGCACGAGAATCATACCAATCGGCGCCACAGGTCCGTGCACCGGCAGCGATCACGCGGGCGCCTCCTTCGAAATGACAGGCGCGGCGCGAGCGACTTTCATCCCACAGGGTGCGCGCAGCGCCGAATGCCTCGGGATGACGTCGCGATCCAGAGGTCTGGCAACACCTTCTCCCGACGGGCGTTCCCTCGGGATCGCGTCGGGGTTCGCTCGCAACGCGCCAGGCGTGGCACAGAAATCTATCGGGAGAACCTCAATCCTTGCCGCGCGTCTCCAGCTTGCGCGCGTACTTGCGGAAGCCGTCCACCACGTCGTCGGCGTAGGCGAAGATGTTGGCGACGGCGACCTCCGCCTCCTTGGGCAGCGCCATCTCCAGCGCCGCGATGGCGCGACGGATGGCCTGCGCGCGGGCGTGGCCGGCCGTCTTTTCCACGTTGGGGCGGCGCCCCCGGCGGCGGCGCTGCGGCTTGTCTTCCAGGGCCGCGCGCCCTTCGTCCGTAACCATCACGCGGCCGTTGCGCTCCACAATGCAGTCGCGCGACTTGAGCGCGCGCACCACGCGCCCGTCCAGTTCGTCCGTGGGAACCGGATCGCTCTGGCGGTTGAGAAAGCGGAGGAGGTCGGCCTGTTTTTCGTTGAGTGCCTGAGCCATGGGCGAAAACTGCCTGTGCCTGCGCGGAAAATCAAGGGTATTCAGCGAAAGACATGGATTGCGGGATTTTTCGCTCGCAAGGAGACATTCATCTTCCTATCCCGCCGCGCCGCAACGAGAAACGCGGCGAAAGGCGCGCCAGCTCCGTGACACCGACGTTACAAAGTGGG
>DATABT010001000.1:0-6106 GCA_036259455.1 Longimicrobium sp.
CGTCCGGGGCGCGGCGCGTCATGAATCCGTAGAACTTCAGCCAGAAGATCCAACCCGCGTGAATGCCGATGGAGGCGGACAGGTCTCCGGTCCACTGGTAGGCCAGGCCCAGGATCACCCCCGCGAGCGCCAGGCTCAGGAACGCGGGGAACAGCGTCCGCACGTCCGTCATCCCCCCCAGCATCGTCGGCAGCACGCGCAGGCCGCTCAGCCAGTCCACCGTGGGCGGCGTTTCGCCGCGGTGCATGAAATGGGTGATGGCGTACACGGCGCTGCTCGCGGCCAGCGCGGCGGGCCAGCGCATCGCCCGGCGCAGCGTGCCGAACATGGCGCCGCGAAACAGCAGCTCCTCGATCACCGCCACGATCAGCGCCGTGGCCAGCACGCCCAGCAACTGCCCCGCCAGCTCGCCCGGCGAGCGCGGCTTCAGCAGCCGCCCGCCCGCCGCCAGCGTGATGGCGCACACCGCCGCCAGCGAAAAGAAGCCCAGCGCGAACGCAATCCCGAAGCGCTTTGCGTGAAAGGCCCCGCGCCCCAGTCCCACGTCGCTCCAGCGCCGCACCCCCGCGCCGCGCACGAAGAACGGCAGCCCCAGCAGCGCCACGATCAGCAGCCCGCGGTTCACGTATCGCGCGAAGGGCATCCGCGCCGCCGTCTCCAGCGCGGGAATGGACGGCGCCAGCGCCTGGATGCCGTGGTACAGCCAGGGCGCCAGCAGCGCGCCCCCCGCGAACACCGCGAGCAGGTACAGCGCCAGCGCCGGCACGGGGCGCCCGGCATGCGCGTCGTCCGGCGAGTCGATGCGGGTCGGCGTCACGCGGCGGATCAGGAATTCGGGGGATGCGGACCGACGGGCGCGGCGAATCTATCGCCCGCCCCGTGCGTTTCGACAGCCGCCGGTGGGGAATCATCCGATCCGGGGAACGGCGCAGGCGGGACTGGATTGAAATCCGCCGGCGATGGATTGGATGGCATGATGCTCGCGCCGGATTGCGGCTTCGGATGTTTCAATCGACCACGCACACGGAGGACGGGAACCCATGCGGAAACTGAAGGTGAACGTCGAAATGCTGCGGGTGGAATCGTTCGGCACGGCGGATGACGCCGGCGAGCGCGGGACGGTGGTGGCGCACAGCGGATGGACCAACTGCGGCGGCCTTACCTGCCTGATGTCCTTCTGCCCGGACTGCGTGGGCGCAGCGAAATAGCCGCCGGGCGGGGCCCGGTGCACGAAGCCGGGCCTCGCCATCGCGATCGGTCATCACCCACCCCGGAACCGTTCGCGCAACGCCGCTCTACCCCAACCGGCTCTCGCCACCCTATCTTGCCCCTGCATCCACTGCTACCGATCCACTTCACCGTTCCGATCGCCCGGTGCTGACGGCCGCAACGGAGGGCATCCACCGCATCAGCACGCCCATGCCGGGACGCCCGCCACAGGTGAACGCGTACCTCGTGGAATGCGCGGGCGGTGGATGGATGCTGGTGGACGGCGGGCTGAACACGGACGAGGCCTGGGCCGCGCTGGAGGCGGGGGTGCGGTCGGTCGCGGGCGGATGGGCGCGCGTGGCGGTGCACGTGGTGACGCACATGCACATGGACCACGTGGGCCTGGCGGCGCGGGTGCGGGACGCGTCCGGCGCGGCGGTGCTCGCGGGGCGGCTTGACGCGCAGCGGATGGCGCACGCCGCCGCGCACCCGGACGAAGAGGCGGAGTACCGCGCCGGCCTGCTGCGCCGCTGCGGCGCCCCGGCGGAAGTGGCGCGGGCGGTGGAAGATCTGCAGCGCAGCGCGAGGCCGTTCACGGCCACGGTGGACTTCGACGGCGTGCTGGACGGCGACGAGGGCGACGTCCCCGGCGCGGCGGGATGGCGGTTCGTCTGGACGCCGGGGCACACGGCGGGGCACGTCTCCCTCTTTCGCCCCGCGGACCGCGCGCTCGTCGCGGGCGACGCCGTGCTGCCGCGCATCACCCCCACGCTGGGCGTGAACCGCCAGCGCGCGGACCCGGTGGGCGACTACGCGGCGGCGCTGGCGCGGCTGGAGGCGCTCCGTCCGTCCATCGTCCTTCCCGGCCACGGCGACCCGCCCCGGGACGGCGTCGCGCGCATCCGCGAGCTGCGCGCCGCGGCGGACGCGGAGACGGAGACGGTGCGCGGGCTGCTGGACGGAGCGCCGCGCACCTGCTGGGAAGTCGTCGAAGCTCGGTATCCGGGGCGGGAGATGCCCGTCTCCACGCGCATGCTGGCCCTGCGCGAGACGCTGGCCCACCTGGACCGGCTGGCCGCCGCCGGGCGCGCGTCCGTGACGCGGGCGGACGGGGCGGCGCGGTTCTTTCTTGACGCGGGCGCCCGGCCCGCGCGGGGCGAGGAACGGAGAGCGGAGAGCTGAATGTCGCGCATCCTGTGGCTGCTGGTGTTCCTGCTCGCGGCGGTGCTGTTCGTAAAGCCGCTGCGCGAGCGCGCACGTCCCCAGATCGAGTACGCGCTGAACCCCATCTACCGCTGGGAGGCAAAGAACCGCGTCAAGGCCATCCAGCGCGTGCTGGAGCGCGAGCGGTCGCAGGAGCGCGCCCTCCCCAGGCCGCGCGACTTCCAGCGGTTCCTCACCCTGCGCGAAGGGGCCAAGGCCGCCATCGACCCGTGGGACCAGCCGTACTACCTGGTGATGACGCGCCGCACCTTCCAGGTGGGGTCCATGGGCCCCGACCGGCAGCGCAACACGCCCGACGACATCCTTTCGCGGCCGGAGACGCTGGCTCCTCCCAGGGGCGGCCGGCGATGATGGAAGCCGAACGATAGGCGGATCCCGGTATGCCGATGCTCAAGGTGGGGCTCACGGGGAACATCGCGGCGGGCAAGTCCGCCGTCGCCGACGTGTGGCGGTCCATGGGCGCCACCGTGGTTGACGCGGACGAGCTCGCGCGCCGCGCCGTGGAGCCGGGCACGCCCGCGCACGCCGCCATCGCGCGCGAATGGGGCACCTGGGTGCTGGAAGACGGCGGCACGCTGGACCGCGCCGCGCTGCGGCAGATCGTGTTCGCCGACCCCGACGCCCGCGCGCGGCTGGAGGGCATCGTGCACCCCGCCGTGGCCGCCCTGCGCGACGAGGAGTACCGCGAGGCGCAGGCGCGCGGCGAAAAGCTGATCGTGGCCGACATCCCGCTCCTGTTCGAAGTGGGGATGGCGGACGAGTTCGACGTGGTGGTGCTGGTGGATGCCCCCGAGGAGGTGCGGCTGCGGCGCATCGTGGCGGACCGGGGGATCGATGAAGAAGAGGCGCGGCGGATGATCGCGGCGCAGATGCGGTCGGAGCTCAAGCGCGCGCGGGCGGACGTGGTGATCCAGAACACGGGGACGCTGGGCGACCTGCAGGACACGGCGCGCGACGTGTGGCGGCAGCTGGTGCGGCGGGCGGAGGAGCGTGGCTGAACCGCGGCTGCTGCGCGTGGACATGCACGTGCACACGCGCGCCTCGTACGACTCGCTGAACGACCCCGACCGCATCGTGCAGGCGATGGACGCGCGCGGCATGGACCGCGTGGTGGTCACCGACCACGACGAGCTGGACCTGGCGCTGCGCCTGGCGGAGCGCGCGCCGGACCGCGTGATCGCGGGCGAGGAGGTGCGCACGGCGGAGGGGCCGGACCTCATCGGCATCTTCCTGACCGAGCGCATTCCGCGCGGCACGCCGCTGCGCGAGACGGCGCAGCGCATTCGCGCGCAGGGCGGCATCGTCTACGTCCCCCACCCGTTCGACGTGCGGCGGCGGGGCGGCGGCGAGCACCACCTGGCCGCCATCGCCGACCTGGTGGACGCGGTGGAGGCCCACAACGCGCGCACCTGGGGCGCCGGCGTAAACGAAGCGGGCGAGGCGTGGGCGGTGGCGCGCGGCCTGCCGCTGGGCGCCGGCAGCGACGCGCACACGCTGGGCGAGATCGGCACGGCGTACGTGGAGGTGCCGCCCTTCGAGCCCCACCGCGACTCGTTCCTGGCCGCGCTGCGGGCGGGGCGCGTGGCGTGTCGCGGCACCTCGCCGCGGACGGTGGCCGCGTACTCGGCGTATGCCAGGGTGCACCACATCTTTCGCGGCTGACCGCGACGGCACCGGGAGGGAGATGCTGATGAAGAGGATGCTGCTGATGCTGCTCGTCGTCGCCGCAACGGCCGGATGCGGCGGCGGCGAGGGTGAGGTTCCGTCCGACCGCCCCGGCCAGGACGCCACGGCGGACTCGGCGCAGAAGGACAACACCGGCCCCGGGGGTGCCCGCACCGGCGGCTGAACGGCCGGGACTCACACGGAGGGCACGGAGGACGCAGAGGGGGAAACGGCGAGGACGCGGATGACGTCTGGTCCGCTTCCTCCTTCTTTTCCTCCGTGCCCTCCGCGTGATGCTTTTTCCGGCGGCTACGCGGCGGCCTCCTGTGGGACGGGTTCGTCCGCGGATCGCGATGAGCGCAGGTCCACGCGGCCGTCGGAGGTGATGACGAGATCGGCGGGATCGCGCTCGGCGGCTTCCAGGCGCGCCGCCAGCTCCGTGAGGCGCCGCGCGGCGTCGTGGATGGCGTTCGCCGCGCGCTCCAGCGCCGGCTCCGCCTGCACGATCCACTCGCGCGTCAGCCCCTGCGCCTCCGCGGAAACCACGGACAGCGGCTCCCCCAGCTCCTGCCGCACGGCCCCGATCAGCGCGCGCAGCATCCGCGGGTCCTGGCGCGGCACCGGCAGCTCCTTCACGACCTTTGTCTCGCGCAACGCGGCTTGCAGCCGCTGCACCTCCTCGCGGAGCTCGCGCTCGTTGCGCGCCGCCGCCGTCTCCACCGCCGCCCGCCGCCGTGCCTCCTGTGCCTGCGCCGCCGCCGCGACGTCCGCGAGCGGTTCCGCGATCGCGGCGAGGGCGGCCGCATCGGCCGCGCCGAACATCCGTTCTCCGCGCGCCCGGGCAGCCAGCGCCACGGCGACGGCGCGCCCTTCCGCCATCAGCGGCACGGCCAGGTAGGCTCCCGCCGGCAACTCGCGCTCGGCCAGGAACGCATCCACGCAGGCGGCCACGTCACCCGTCGCCCGCGGCGTGCCCGAGGAAAACGCCGCGCCGGCCAGGCTCGCCGCGACGGGCAGCAGATCTCCCTCCGCCGCGGCGAACAGTCCCGTCCCCGCGCCAATGCGCAGCGCGGTCCCCTCCAGCTCCACCGTGGCGACCGCGGCCGACGCGTCGAGCGCGCCCGCCAGCGCCTCGGTCAGCGCGCGATGCACGGCCCCCGTGTCGCACGCGTGCGCGGCGGTGCCCGCGATGCGCTGCAGTGCGCGGAGCACCGGCGTCATCCGTTCGGGAGAAAGCTGGAGAAGGGCGGCGGAGGGAGACATCGACAGCCTCATCATGCGGGCGGGATCGTTGGATGGACACGTCTCGCAATCGCGTGCATGCCCACGCCGCGCGAGGTCAGGCATCCACCGGGCCGGACACATCCAATCCGCCAAGCCGATGCAGCGCAAGGACTTGAGCGGATCATCCACCGCCGTCCGGCCACAATCCCGCAACGCCGCGTTACACCTCCGTGCCACGCCCCGATGCGCGGGGGCGGCCGTTCCAGCCGTGGTCCGGTCCCAGCGCGATTCTGATTGGGTGACGTGACGTCCGTCCGCGGAGCGAATGAAGAATTCGCCGCTGGACTCGCCGGCCCGGCCGTGTGCGACGTCCGCGGCACCCGCGCGTCCGCACCCGGGCGATCAGCCGGTTCCATGCGCGATCGGCGTCACCCCGCCGGAGCGGAGCCGGTGAAACCAGGTTCATCGCGAATTTCGTTGCACGCACGAAGTCTGCGCCGTGAGCCGTCATTTCGAAGGAGGCGGCCACGAGGGCTTGCCTCATGCAGGATCTTGTTGCGCCGACTGAGAAATCTACTCACCCACGCTCATGGCTGGCCGCACGTCCCGGGACCCGCCTCCGATGCGCCGCACAGAAGCAGGGCGAGGACCGGGCCGTGGGCCGGATCACCAGCACGGGTGAGTAGATTTCTCAGTCGGCGCCATGGAAATCCTGCACGGGCTGATTTCGGTGCAGGCGCCTCCTTCGAAATGACAGTTCGGCGTCGGATCTGTTTACCTGCAA
>DATABT010001001.1:0-18343 GCA_036259455.1 Longimicrobium sp.
CACGAGCGGGAGCCGGGCGGCGAGATCCGCAACTGGTTCGGCGGCCTGGTCGATGGCATGCGCGACGCCAGCGGTGCAGGATCTTCAGCGCCGGCCGAAGGATCTGCTCACCCGTGCTCGTGGATCGCGTCTGGTCGCGGACTCGCCCGGTCCGCACGCCGAACATGGGCGCGTGCGGGGCGGGAAAACCGCGGGGCCGGGATCCAGCACGCAGGCCGGCCACCCGTACCGCAGAGTAGATTTCTCAGTCGGCGCTGAAGATCCTGCCCTGGCAGTGATCGCGCGGGCGCCTCCTTCGAAATGACAGCGGCGCGGTCGCGTGCAATCAGATTGACGATGAACCCGATTTTTTTGCTTCGGATCCGGAGTGCACGTGCGGTGGCATGAATGCCAGGATCGATCCCCGGGACTGCTTACCTTGCGACTCTCCGGCGCGAATGCGTGCCGATCCTCCTGGTCCGGGCGCGAGGCCGCTCAGGCAACTGCAGCTCTTTCCCGCATGAATGTCGAAGATTTGCCGCTCGCGGCACGAGACTAGATCCTATGGAGACATATCGCGCAAACAGCCGCCGACTGCACCCGATCGAATCGCACCCATCGCCGCGCCAGCTCCGTCCCGTCACCCGTGCGTGCCAGGCACGACGGCGCGACACGTTCCGAATGATGTTTCGTGTCCGCCGGACCTCCTCCATGCTCCCTCTCATCACCCCGGGTATCTCCGCTCAAGATCCACCAGGTTTTCGGAACTGGTGTTCCCGCAAGCTCGCCGGCCTGTAGCACGTGGACGGACGCCGTCCAGCTATCAAATGTTTGGCATGTAATGTTTTGTGTCGGTGGATTCTCGAATCACCAGTGATTCCGCGCATCATCGAGCATATCCTCTTTTCCTGCATAAACATGCGTCTTGCGTGATCCGGAGCTTTCCGTTAGACTCGCAAATACCGACACATAACGAGATGTGGGTGTACATCAGCCGACGCCGCTCCATGCGGTGCCGCTCCGGAAGCCGTTCGCCTCCCAGGCGAGGCATCCCGCGCGGATGGGCGGGTCGGCACGGAAGCATGCGGCAGAGCGCGCGGGATGTCACATACATTATCCGCTATTTTTATCCAGCAACAAGCAGTCGCAAGGGATGGGCATGGGGTCAGTCACGCGGAAGATGCAGCCGGCGAATGATCTCGCGCCGGGCGGGACGGTCGAGGGAAAGACGTGGGTGGGCCACCTCGCAAACGGCGAGGGGATCGAGGACGCGTATCCGCTCACGCCCATGCAGCAGGCCATGCTCCTGCAGGGCGAGCGCGCGCCGGGGCTGTACGTGCAGCAGTACGTCTGCACCCTGCGCGAGCCCCTGCACCTGCCGGAGTTCCGCGCCGCCTGGCGCCGCCTGTCGGACCGGCACCCGGTGCTGCGCAGCTCGTTCCACCCCGATGCCCTTCCCGAGCCCCAGCAGCGGGTGCATGCGCGCGTGGCGCTGCCGTGGAGCGAGCACGACTGGCGGGGACGTGCGGGGGCGGAGCGCGACGAGGCGCTGCGGGCGTTTCTGCGGGAAGACCGCGCCACGCCGTTTCAGCCGGGAGAGGCGCCGCTGTCGCGCTTTTCCCTGTTCCGGCTGCAGGACGAGGCGTACACGCTGGTCTGGACCTCCCACCACGCGCTGATCGACGGGCGCTCGCGGCGCATTCTGCTGCGCGAGGTGTTTGAGGACTACCAGGCGCTGCGGGATGGGCGCGAGCTGCCGGCCGTGGAGCGCCGGCCGTTCGGCGACTACGTGCGCTGGCTCCGGAACGCGGAGCCGGCGGACTCGCGCGCGTTCTGGGAAGCGGAGCTGCGCGGCCTGGACGGCTTCAACGAGCTGGTGCCGCAGGCGGACGACGCCGCGGGCCGGGAGCGGGAGCGCCACCGCTTCGAGCTTTTCGACGCGCTGAGCACGGGTCTGCAGCTGCTGGCGCAGCGCGAGGAGATCACCGTCAACACGGTGCTGCAGGGCGCGTGGGCCCTGCTGCTGGGCCGCTACACGGGCGACACCGACGTGGTGTTCGGGGCCACGCGCATGTGCCGGCGCGGCGGCTTCGCGGGGTCGGAGGAGGTGGTGGGGCTGCTGACCAACACCGTTCCCGTGCGCGTGCGGCTGAACGCGGCGCAGCCGGTGACGGAGTACCTGGACGGGGTGCGCGACCTGTGGGTGCGCATGCGCCCGCACGAGCGCACGCACCTGGCGCGCATCCAGGAGTGGCGCGGGGCGCCGGGCGGCTCGGCGCTCTTTCAGTCCGTGTTCGGGTTCGAGACGGAGACCGCGGAAGAGGGGCTGCGCCGCCTGGGCGAGCCGTGGCGCCGCCGCGGGTTCGACCTGCACCAGTGGATCAGCTACCCGCTCGCGGTGGTGGCGCACGGCGGCGACCGCATCTGCGTGGAGGTGGTATACGACCCCGCCCGCTTCGGCCGCGACGCCATCCGGCGGATGGAGGGCCACCTCTGCCGCATCCTGCACGCCTTTGCCCGGGACGCCGATCAGCCGCTGGGGCGCATCGCGATCCTCACTCCGGCGGAGCGCCATCACCTCATCCATCATCTCAATCCCCCCGCAATCCCGGCGACCGGACCGGCGCCCATCCACGCCCTCCTGCGGGCGCAGGCGGAGCGGACGCCGGATGCCGTCGCGGTGGTGTGCGGGGATGAATCGCTGACGTATACCGCGCTCGCGCGGCGGGCGACGCAGCTGGCGCGGCACCTTCGCGCGCGCGGCGTGGGGATGGAAACGCGCGTGGGCGTGTGCATGGAGCGCTCGCCGGAGATGGTGATCGCCCTGGCCGCGATCCTGGAGGCCGGCGGCGCGTACGTTCCGCTCGACCCCGCGAACCCGGCGGAGCGGCTGGCGTTCGTGCTGGAGGATGCGGACGTCTCGCTCGTCCTCTGCGACGCGGGGCTGGCCGGCCGGCTGCCGGCGAACGGCCCCGAGCGGCTGATCGCGGAGCCCGGCTGGACGCAGGCCGCCGGGGAGAGCGCGGAGCCGGTGGATGCGGAGGTGCCGCCGCACGCGCTGGCGTACGTGATGTACACGTCGGGATCCACCGGACTGCCCAAGGGCGTGGCCGTGGAGCACCGCGGCGTGGTGCGCCTGGTCCGCGATGCGGATTACGCCTGCCTGGGGCCGGACGAGACGATCCTGCAGGCGGCGCCGGTCTCCTTCGACGCGTCGACGCTGGAGATCTGGGGCGCGCTCCTGAACGGCGGCCGCCTGGCGCTGATGCCGGGCGGCACGCCGTCGCTGGAGGATCTGGCGTGCGCCATCGTCCAGGGCGGCGTGACGACGCTGTGGCTGACGGCCGGCCTCTTTCAGGCGATGGCGGACGAGCAGCTGGACGCCTTCGCGGGCGTGCGGCAGCTGCTGACCGGGGGCGACGTGGTTCCCGTGGCGCAGGCGGCGAAGCTGCGCGCGCGCTTTCCGTCGATTCGCCTGATCAACGGCTACGGTCCCACCGAGAACACCACCTTCACCAGCTGCTGGACCGTTCCCGCGGAGTGGGACGGCGGTCCGCTCCCCATCGGCACCCCCATCCACGGCACCCGCGCCTACCTGCTGGACGACGCGCTGCGGCCGGTGCCGATGGGCGTGCCGGGCGAGCTGTACGCGGGCGGCGAGGGCGTGGCGCGCGGCTACGTTCGGCGCCCCGCGGCCACGGCGGAGCGCTTTGTCCCCGATCCCTTCGCGGGGGTGCCGGGCGCGCGGATGTACCGCACCGGCGACCGCGCGCGCTGGAAAGAGTGCGAAAGTGCGAGCGTGCGAAAGTGCGAGAGTGAACCCACTCCCGCCATCACGCCCTCCCGCGCTCACGCACTCGAGTTCCTGGGCCGCCGCGACGGACAGGTGAAGCTGCGCGGGCTGCGCATCGAGACGGGGGAGATCGAGGCGGCGCTGCGGGCCCACCCCGGCGTGGCGGAGTGCGTGGTCATCGTGCGCGAGGACGCGCCGGGGGAGAAGCGGCTGGCGGCGTACGTCGCGGGCGAGGCGGACGCGGAGACGCTGCGCGCGTCGCTGCGGACGCGGCTGCCGGAGTACATGGTGCCCGCCGCGTTCGTCTCCATCGACCGGCTGCCGCTGAACGCGAACGGCAAGGTGGACCGCCGCGCGCTCCCGGCACCCGCTCGCGGGGCGGGGGAGGCGCGCCGCGACGCCCCGCGCACACCGGTGGAGGAGGTGCTGGCCGGCCTCTGGGCCGACGTGCTGCGCGTGGAGCGCGTGGGCGTGGAGGAGAGCTTCTTCGAGCTGGGCGGCCACTCGCTGCTGGGGATGCGCCTGCTCTCGCGCGTGCGGGAGGCGTTCGGCGTGGAGCTGCCGGTGCGCACCGTCTTCGAGCGCCCCACCGTGGCGGCCATGGCGGAGCGGGTGGAGGAGGCGCGCCGGTCGGACGCGCCCGCGCTTCCCCCCGTGACGTGCGTGGATCGCGCGGGGCCGATGCCGCTCTCGTTTGCGCAGGAGCGGCTCTGGTTCGTGGACCGGCTGCAAGGCGCGAGCGCGCTGTACAACGTTCCCGTGGCGTGGCGGCTCACCGGCGCGCTGGACGCGGAGGCGCTGGAGCGCGCGCTGCGCGAGCTCATCCACCGGCACGAGGCGCTGCGGACCACCTTCCGTGAGATGGATGGCGCGCCGGTGCAGGTGATCGCGCCCTTTGCCGGCTTCGCGCTCCCCGTCATCGATCGGATCGGCCTGTCGGCGGATGCGCGCGAGGCGGAGGCCCGGCGCCGCGCGGCGGAGGACGCGGTGCGGCCGTTCGACCTGGCGGCGGGCCCGCTCTTCCGCGCGACGCTGCTGCGCTTCGGCGCGGAGGACCACGTGCTGTTGCTCTGCATCCACCACGTCGTCACCGACGGGTGGAGCATGGGCATTCTCTTCCGCGAGCTCTCCGCGCTGTACAAAACGTATAAAAACGGGGAGAACGGCCTTCTCCCGAATCGCTCCGTGCAGTACGCGGACTTCGCCGTGTGGCACCGCGGGGTGCTGGCGGGCGCGGCGCTGGAGCGGCAGCTGGCGTGGTGGCGCGAGCGGATGGCCGGCGCGCCGGAGCTGCTGGCCCTGCCTACGGACCATCCGCGGCCGGCGGCGCGGACGCACGGCGGCGCGCAGGTGCGCGTGGCGTGCGGCTCGGAGCTCCTCGCGGGGCTGGAGGCGCTGGCCCGCCGCGAGGGCGCCACGCTGTACATGGTGCTGCTGGCCGCCTTCCAGGCGCTGCTCTCCCGCTACGGCGCGGGCGATGACGTGGTGGTGGGGAGCCCGGTGGCGGGGCGGACGCGCAGGGAGGTGGAGGACGTCGTCGGCTTCTTCGTCAACACGCTGCCGCTGCGCACCGACCTGGGCGGCGACCCGGCCTTCCGCGCGCTGCTGCGCCGCGTTCGCGAGGGAACGCTGGGTGCCTTCGAGCACCAGGACGTACCTTTCGACCGGCTGGTGGCGGAGCTGCAGCCGGGGCGCTCGCTGGGCCACGCGCCGCTCGTCCAGGCGCTCTTTGCGCTGGAGGGCCATGCGGCGGATGATGGACTCGCCGGGCTGCGGATCCAGCGGGTGGAGCGGGAGGTTCGCGTCGCCAGGTTCGACCTCTCGCTGGTGCTGGAGACGACGGCGAACGGACTGCGCGGCGGGCTGGCGTACAGCACGGACCTGTATGAGCGCGCCACCATCGAGCGGATGGGCGCGCACCTGGTGCGGGTGCTGGAGCAGGTCGCGGCGGACGCGGACGTGCCCCTCTCCGGCCTGCGGCTGGCGGACGAGGACGAGCGGCGGGTGCTGGTCCACGACTGGAACCGCACCGCGCGCCCGTATCCGCGCGGCGTCTGCCTGCACGAGCGCTTTGCGTCCCACGCCGCCGCGCGTCCGAACGCCGTCGCGCTGGAGTGGAACGACCTCACGCTGACGTACGCGCAGCTGGACGCGCGCACGAACCAGCTGGCGCACCACCTCCGCGGCATCGGCGTCGGGCCGGAGACGCGGGTGGGCGTGCTGATGGAGCGCGGCGCGGAGCTCATCGTCTCCATCCTGGCCATCCTCAAGGCGGGCGGCTGCTACGTGCCGCTGGACCCCGCCTATCCCGCCGAGCGGCTCGGGCTGATGATCGCCGACGCCGCCATCTCCGTCGTCCTCACCCACTCCGCCTTCGCCCCGTCGGTGGCGGAGAGCGGCGCGCACGTCGTCTCGCTGGACGAGGCGGCGGATGCGATCGCGGCGGAGCGGACGGACGCGCCCGCGAGCGGCGCGACGGCGGAGAACCTGGCCTACATCGTCTACACGAGCGGATCGACGGGGCGGCCCAAGGGCGTGATGGTGAACCATCGCACCGTCGTGCAGCTGGTGGTGGACACGGACTACGTGCGGTTCGGCCCGGGCGACCGGATCGCGCAGGCCTCGAACGCATCCTTCGACGCGCTGGCGTTCGAGGCGTGGGGCGCGTTCCTGAACGGCGCCACGCTCGTCGGCATCGACCGTGAGGTGCTGCTCTCGGCGCCCGCGATGCGCGCCTTTCTGCGCGAGAAGCGCATCACCACGCTGTACCAGACGACGGCGCTGCTGAACCAGCTTTCGCGCGAGGCGCCGGACCTCTTTCAGCCCCTGCGCGAGGTGCTGTTCGGCGGGCAGGCGGCGGACGCGGACGCGGTGCGGCGCATCCTGCGCGACGGCAAGCCGCGGCGGCTGCTGCACGTGTACGGCCCCACGGAGACGACGGCCTGGTGCTCGTACGAGGACGTGCGGCACGTGGACGACGGCGCGCTGGCCGTGTCCGTGGGCGGGCCCACGGGGAACCAGCGCATCTACCTGCTGGATTCCGCGCTCCATCCCGTCCCCATCGGTGTGCCGGGCGAGGCGTACGTGGGCGGCGACGGCGTGGTCCGCGGCTACCTGGATCGTCCCTCTCTCACGGCCGAGCGCTTTCTCCCCGACCCGTTCAGCGGCATGCGCGGCGCGCGGATGTACCGCACGGGCGACAAGCTGCGGTGGAAGGAGTGCGAAAGTGCGAAAGTGCGAGAGTGCGAAAGTGACGACACGCACGCTCTGACGCACTCACGCACTCACGCGCTGGAGTTCCTGGGGCGGCTGGACGGGCAGGTGAAGATCCGCGGCTTTCGCATCGAGCCGGGCGAGGTGGAGAGCGTGCTCGCCGCGCACCCCGCCGTGCGCGAGGCGCGTGTCATCGTCCGCGAGGACGCGCCCGGCGAGCACCGCCTGGCGGCGTACGTGGTGGGAGATGCGGACGGCGAGGCGCTGCGCGCGCACCTGCGGCGCACGCTGCCGGAGTACATGGTGCCGTCCGCCGTGGTGCCGATGGATCGCCTGCCGCTGACGCCCAACGGCAAGCTGGATGCGCGCGCCCTCCCCGCGCCGGAGCTGGCGGCGGCGGACGGCTACGTGGCGCCGCGCACCCCGGCCGAGGAGGTGCTGGCGGGGATCTGGGCCGCGGTGCTGCGCCTGGACCGCGTGGGGACGGCGGACGACTTCTTCGCGCTCGGCGGGCACTCGCTGCTGGCCACGCGCGTGGTCTCGCGCGTCCGCGAGGTGTTCGGCCTGGAGCTTCCGCTCCGCGCGCTCTTCGAGGGTCCCACCGTGGCCGAAGTGGCGCGCCGCGTGGACGAGATCCGCCGCGCGGGGCTGCCGATTCCGCCGGCCATCGTCCCCGTCGACCGGGAGGGGGCGCTGCCGCTCTCGTTCGCGCAGGAGCGGCTCTGGTTCATCGACCGGATGGGGACGGCGGGGGCGTCGTACAACGTTCCGCGCGCGCTGCGGCTGCAGGGCGACCTGGACCTCGCCGCGCTGGAGCGCGGGCTGGGCGAGATCGTCCGGCGGCACGAGGCACTGCGGACCACGTTCCGCGAGGTGGATGGCTCGCCGGTGCAGGTGATCGCCCCGTTCACCGGCTTCATCCTCCCGGTCGAAGACCTGTCCGCGCTCCCGGCCGACGCGCGGGAGGCGGAGATGCGGCGCCGCGTCACGGTCGAGGCGGCGCGCCCCTTCGAGCTCGCGGGCGGGCCGCTGTTTCGCGCGGTGCTGCTGCGGATCGCGGCGGACGAGCACGTGCTGGTGCTGGGGATGCACCACGTGGTCAGCGACGGGTGGAGCCTGGGCGTGCTGCACCGCGAGCTCGGCGCACTGTACGAAACGTACAAGAACGGCCAGGAAAGCGTTCTGCCGCCTCATTCCGTGCAGTACGCGGACTTCGCCGTGTGGCAGCGGGCGCAGCTGCGCGGCGAGGCGCTGGACCGGCAGCTGGCGTGGTGGAAGGCGCGGCTGGCGGGCGCGCCCGAGCGGCTGGAACTGCCCGCGGACCATCCGCGGCCCGAGGCGCCGTCGTTCCGCGGTGGAACGGTGCCCGTGGAACTGCCGGCGCCGCTGGCGGACCGGCTGCGCGCGCTGGGGCGCGGCGAGGGCGCCACGCTCTACATGGTGCTGCTGGCCGCCTTCCAGGTGCTGCTCGCGCGCTGTGGCGCGGGCGACGACGTGGTGGTGGGGAGCCCGGTCGCCGGACGCGGACGCCGCGAGACGGAGGGGCTGATCGGCTTCTTCGTCAACACGCTGGTGCTGCGGACGGACCTCAGCGGCGACCCCGCGTTCCGCGAGGCGCTGCGCCGCGTGCGCGAGGCGACGCTTGGCGCGTACGAGCACCAGGACCTGCCCTTCGAAAAGCTGGTGGCGGAGCTGCGCCCCGGGCGCAGCCTGGGCCACGCGCCCCTCTTCCAGGTGAGCTTCTCGCTGGACAACGAGGAGGCGCCCGCGCCGCTCGCCGGCCTGCGCGTGAGCGACGCCGGCGCGGCTCCCGCGACCTCCAAGTTCGACCTCTCCCTCTCGCTCGCCGCGTCGGACCGTGGCATCCGCGGCGCCTTCACGTTCGCGGCGGACCTGTTCGAGCGCGGGACGGTCGAGCGGATGGCGGGGCACCTGGCGCAGTTGCTGGAGCAGGTGGCGGAGGACGCGGACGCGCGCATCTCCACGCCGCGGCTGATGGGCGCGGAGGAGCGGGCGCGCGTCGTGGCGATGGGGCTGCCCCGCGCCGCCTGTCCCGCCGCGGGGAGCCTGCACGGGCGCTTTCAGGCGCAGGCCCGGCGGACGCCGGATGCCACCGCCCTCGTGCACGGCGGCGAGTCGCTCACCTACGCGGAACTGGACGCGCGGGCGGAGCGGATCGCACGCGCGCTGCGGCGGCGGGGCGTGGGGCCGGAGGTGCGCGTGGGCCTCTGCCTGGAGCGGTCCATCGACACCGTGGTCGCGCTGCTGGCGGTGCTCAGGGCGGGCGGTGCGTACGTCCCCATCGACCCCGCCTATCCCTCCGACCGCATCGCCTACCTGCTGCGGGACTCCGGCGTGGCGCTGGTGCTGGCGGATGACGCCGGACGCGCCGCCATCCCGTCATCCTCATCCCCCGTTCTTGCCGTTGACGCGCTGATCGCGGAGGCGGGGGACGATGGGGATGCGCTCGCGGCGGACGTGTCTCCCGAAAACGCGGCGTACGTCATCTACACCTCGGGCTCCACGGGGCGGCCCAAGGGCGTCGTGGTTACGCACGCGCACGTGCTGCGGCTGTTCGCGGCGACGGACGCGTGGTTCGGCTTCGGGGAGGACGACGCGTGGACCCTTTTCCACAGCTACGCCTTCGACTTTTCGGTCTGGGAGATCTGGGGCGCGCTGCTGTACGGCGGCCGTCTGGTGGTCGTCCCGTTCGACGTGAGCCGCGACCCGGCGGCGTTCCGTGCGCTGCTGGCCCGCGAGCGGGTGACGGTGCTGAACCAGACGCCCTCCGCGTTCCGCCAGCTCATGCGCGCGGACGAGGAGGCGGGCGATCCGCTGGCGCTGCGCTGGGTGGTGTTCGGCGGCGAGGCGCTGGAGCCGCGCGCGCTGGAGCCCTGGTTCGCGCGCCACGGCGACGCGCGGCCGCGGCTGGTGAACATGTACGGGATCACGGAAACCACCGTGCACGTCACCTTTCGCGAGATCACGCGGGCGGACGCGGCGGGCGGCGCCAGCCTGGTGGGCGAGCCCATCCCGGACCTGGGCGTCTGCCTGCTGGACGGGCGGATGGAGCCCGTTCCCGCCGGCGTGCCGGGGGAGATCTTCGTGGCCGGCGCCGGCGTGGCGCGCGGATACCTGGGGCGGCCCGCGCTCACGGCGGAGCGCTTCGTTCCCGATCCGTTCTCCGGCGTTCCCGGCGCGCGGCTGTACCGCTCCGGCGACCGCGCCCGGCGCCGCGGGGATGACCTGGAGTACCTGGGCCGGGGCGACCAGCAGGTGAAGGTGCGCGGCTTCCGCATCGAGCCGGGGGAGATCGAGGCCGCGCTGCTGGCCCAGGCCGGCGTGCGCGAGGCCGTGGTGATGGCGCGCGAGGACGGCACGGGCGGGCGGCGGCTGGTGGCGTACATCGTCGGGGACGGGGAGGCGGCGCCGGCCGCGCTGCGCACCGCGCTGGCCGCGCGGCTGCCGGACTACATGGTGCCCTCCGCCATCGTGACGCTGGACGCGCTGCCGCTGACGGCGCACGGCAAGGTGGACCGCCGCGCGCTGCCGGAGCCGGACGGGCGGACGATGGCGGAGGGGTACGTGGCGCCCCGCGGGGCGGTGGAGGAGGCGCTGGCGGCGGCGTGGGCGGAGACGCTGGGCGTGGAGCGCGTGGGCGCGCACGACAACTACTTCGCGCTGGGCGGCGACTCCATGCGCGCCCTGCAGGCGCTGGCGCGTGCGCGTGCCCGCGGAGCCGCGTTCTCGCTGGCCGACCTTTTCCGCTACCAGACGGTGGCGGAGCTGGCCGCGCGGGTGCGGCCGGAGGCGGGCGTGGAAGGCGGCGCTGACCGGGGCCCGTTCTCGCTCCTCGACCCCGCGGACCGCGGCCGCGTGCCGGCGGGGGTAGAGGACGCGTATCCCATGACGCGCCTGCAGATGGGGATGCTCTTCCACTCCGAGCATCGCCCCCATCAGCCCGTGTACCACAACGTCCACCTGCTGCGCGTTCGCGCGGCGTGGAACGAGGGGCGGATGCGGAGCGCGCTGGCGGCGCTCGCGGCCCGGCATCCCATCCTGCGCACCTCGTTCGACCTGGCGTCGTTCGCGGAGCCGATGCAGCTGGTCCACCGCCGGGTGGATCTCCCGCTCTCCGTCGCGCGGCTGGAGCAGCTGTCGCCGGAGAAGCAGGACGGGGAACGGGACGGATGGATCGCGGCGGAGCGGGCGCGGGCGCTGGACTGGCGCGCGGCGCCGCTGATCCGCTTTCACGTGCAGGTGCTGGGGGCGGACGACTTCCGCCTGGGCTTCACGGAGCACCACGCCATCCTGGACGGGTGGAGCGTGGCCACGCTGCTCTCCGAGCTGTTCGGGCTCTACGGCGGCGCGACGGTGGATGACGCCGCGCCCGCCTCCGTGCTGCGCAGCTTCGTGGCGCTGGAGCGCGAGGTGCTGGCGTCCGCGGAGGCGCGCCACTTCTGGGCGGAGGTGCTGGAGGGCTCCGAGCCGACGCTCCCCGCGTCGCTGGGCACGGCGCGCGGGGCGGGGAACCGGCTGCGGCGCGAGGCCGTGCCCGCCGGCGTGGCGTCGGCGCTCGCGGCGGCCGCACGGCGCGAGGGGATGCCGCTCAAGAGCCTGCTGCTGGCGGCGCACCTGCGCGTGCTCGCCGCCGCCGCGGGTACGGACGACGTCACCACGGGCGTGGTGGTGAACGGCCGACCCGAGGGCGGGGACGCGGAGCGCGCGCTGGGGCTCTTCCTCAACACGGTGCCCTGCCGCGTGCGCCTGTCCGGCGGGAGCTGGATGGACCTGGCGCGCGCCGGCTTCGGCTGGGAGCGGGCGATGCTCCCCTTCCGCCGCTTTCCGGTGGCGGAGCTGCAGCGGATGCGCGGCGGCCAGCCGCCCTTCGCGGCGCTCTTCAACTTCATCGACTTTCAGCGGCTGGACGGCCCGGCGGCGCGTGAAGGCGGCGCGTCCGCACGCGGCCGCGGCGTGGGCGGGACCAACTTTCCCCTCGCCGCGTCGTTCGAGGCGGCGAGCGGCGGCCTGCTCCTCTCGCTGGAGTACGACGCCGCGCGCTTCTCCGACGACGAAGCCGACACCCTGCTGGCGCGCTACATCGCCGTGCTGGCGGCGATGGCGGCCGATCCGCACGCCCCCTGCGCCGCGCTGAACGTCCTCACCGACGCCGAGCGTGACCAGATCGGTGGATGGAGCGCGGGGGATGCGCAGCCCGTCGCGGGGACGGTGCAGCGGTGGATCGCGGAGCAGGCGGTCCGCACGCCGGATGCCCCCGCCGTGGCCTCGGACGACGACCTGCTGACGTACGCGGAGCTGGACGCGGCCGCCAACCGGCTGGCGCGCGTGCTCCGCGCCCGCGGCGTGCGCGCCGGGGACCGCGTGGCCGTGTGCCTGGAGCGCTCGGCGCGGCTGCCGGTGGCACTGCTGGCCATCCTTCGCACCGGCGCCGCGTACGTGCCGCTGGATTCCGGCCTTCCCGCGGAGCGGCTGCGGTGGATGCTGCGGGACAGTGGCGCCTCCGTCCTGCTGACGCGCGGCGCGCTGGCGGCCCGCTTCGCCGGGTTCGGCGGCGGGATCGTGGACGTGGATGCGGAGCGGGCGCGGATCGCGGCGGAATCCGCGGACGCGCTGGGAGAGGACGTGCATCCCGAGGCGCTGGCGTACGTCATCTACACCTCCGGCTCCACGGGGCGTCCCAAGGGCGTGGGCGTGCCGCACCGCGCGCTGGCCAACCACATGGCGTGGATGCAGCGCGCCTTTCCGCTCGCGGCGGACGACCGCGTGCTGCAGAAGACGCCGTCCGGCTTCGACGCGTCCGTGTGGGAGTTCTGGGCTCCGCTGGCGGCTGGCGCCACGCTGGTGATGGCGCCCCCGGGCGCGCACCGCGACCCCGCCGTGCTGCTGCGCTCCGTGCGCGACGAGCGCATCACGATCCTGCAGCTCGTTCCCTCCGTGCTGCGCGCGCTGCTGGACGAGTCCGGCGCGGCGGCGTGCGGCACCCTGCGCCGCCTGTTCTGCGGCGGCGAGGCGCTGCCGGCCGGCCTCGCGGCGCGCGCCCGTGAGCTCACCGGGGCGGAGGTCATCAACCTCTACGGCCCCACGGAGGTGTGCATCGACGCGTCGGCGCACGTGTTCGCGGGCGAGGCGGGGGCCACGGTGCCCATCGGCCGCCCGGTGGACAACGTGCGGGCGCACGTGCTGGACGCGGCGGGCGCCGCCGCGGCGCCGGGCGTGCCCGGGGAGCTGTACCTGGGCGGCGCGCAGCTGGCGCGCGGCTACCTGGGCCGTCCCGCGCTGACGGCGGAGCGATTCGTCCCCGATCCCTTCTCCGCCGTCCCCGGCGCACGGCTGTACCGCACGGGAGACCGGGTGCGCTGGAGAGAGTGCGAAAGCGCGAAGGTGCGAGCGTGCGAAAGTGGGGATACTGACGCACGGACGCACTCACGCACTCACGCACTCGAGTTCCTGGATCGCGTGGACCAGCAGGTGAAGGTCCGCGGCTACCGCGTGGAGCCGGGCGAGGTGGAGTCCGCGCTGCGCCTGCACGCCGGCGTGGCCGCCTGCGCCGTCCACGTCGTGGGCGACGCGGGGGAGACGCGGCTGGTGGCGTGGGTGGTGCCCGCCCCGGGCGCCGTCATCCCGGCGGCCGAACTGCGCGCGTATCTGCGCGAGCGGCTTCCGGAGCCGATGGTTCCCGCCGCGTTCGTTCCGCTGGACGCCCTTCCGCTCACCCCCAACGGCAAGCTGGACCGCCGCGCCCTTCCGCTCCCCACCGCCGCGCTCGGCGGGGCCGCGTACGTGGCGCCGCGGGACGCGCTGGAGCTGCGCCTCGCCCGGCTGTGGGAGGAGGTGCTGGGCGCCGGCCCCCTCGGCGTGCGGGACGACTTCTTCGACGTCGGCGGGCACTCGCTGGCGGCGCTGCGGCTGCTGGCGGGGGTGGAGCGGATCACCGGACGGCGGCTTTCGCTGGCCGCGCTCCTCGCCGCGCCCACGGTGGAGCACCTGGCGGAGGCGCTGCGCGGGGCCGGTGCGCTGGCCGTGACCGGCTCGCTGGTGCCGCTGGGGTCCGCGGCGGACGGCGCGCGGCCGCTCTTCGTGGTCCACGCGGCGGGGGGCGGCGTGCTCTCGTACGGGGCACTGGCGCGGCACCTGGGACCGGGCGTGGCGCTGTACGGGCTGCAGTCGCGCGGGCTGGAGGGCGAGCACCTTCCCCGGACACGCGTGCAGGAGATGGCGGCCGGCTACCTGGCGGAGCTTCGCGAGGTGCAGCCGGAGGGGCCGTATCGCCTGGGCGGATGGTCCATGGGCGGGCTGGTGGCGTTCGAGATGGCGCGGATGCTCGAAGCGGCGGGGGAGACGGTGGAGCTCCTCGCCCTGCTGGACACGCGCGCGCCGGGCGGGGGAGTGCCGGGGGTGGATGCGGACGATCCCGCGCTGCTCGACGGCTTCCTGCTGCACCTGGGCCTCGCACCGGACCGCATGGACCGGCCGGACGACGCGCCCGCGGACGAGCGGCTGCGGCACGCGTGGGAGGCGGCGCGCGCGGCGGGCGTCATCCCCCCGGGGCTGGAGCTGGGCCGCTTCTGGGAGCTGTGGAGCGTGTTCAGGGCGAACGTGGCGGCCGCCGGCCGCTACGCGCCGGGCCCGTGCGCGGCGGACCTGCTGCTGGTGCTCGCGGAGGACCGCGCGGGCCCGGCGGAGGCGGAAGCCGCGCGGTGGGACGCGCTGACGACCGGGCGCGTGTGGACGCGGATGGTGAAGGGCGACCACTTCGCCCTCGTGCGGGAGCCCGCCGTGCACAGGGTCGCGGCGCTGCTGGCGCGGGCCCTGGAGCGCGGTGGGAGCGTGCGGAGAAAGCGGCGCGCCGCGCGCGTGCGGGCGCTGGCCCGAACGCCGGACGGGCAGCGCGAGCCGTGAACGGGTGGGGCCCGTCGATGCCGGTCCTATGGCTGGCACGGCTTCCACGCCATGAAGCCGGCCCCTCGGCAGGGAGAGAAGGTCCTTCGGTCGCGCCCAGGCGGTTGAGTGGTTTCAGGTTCCGCGAGGGCGCTCCCTGAATGGAAAGACCCATTCGGGCGAGGGCCGTCGAGCGGGGCGTGGCACCTGCCCGGGCGAGTAGATTTATCAGTCGGCGCCATGGGTTCCTGCACCGGCAGCGGTCACGCAGGCGCCTCCTTCGAAATGACAGTCCCGGCGCGAGCGACTTTCATCCGACAGGGTGCGCGCAGCGCCGAACGACTCAGGATGACTGGGGTGGGGCTGGAGAGGTTTGGCAGCGGGTTCGGACCCGGCAGACGGTTTCCCCCTCTCCGCGAGGAACGAGCGGGGAGGGGGCCGGGGAGAGGGGCCCTCCGCAACGTGGTCGGGCAGGAGCAGGGAACCGTACGCGTGGAATGCGCGGCGGATGCATGAGGCGGTACACGGAACAGGATCACCGATGAACGTGCTTGCAGTCGACACATCGTTCGAGCCGCTGTCGCAGACGGCCGGCCCCGCGCTCGCCCTCGCCCCGGACGCGCCGGGCACGCTCGCGGGCGTTCTGGTCCGCGCGTCGCAGGCGGCGGAGCCGGGGCGGGTGATCCACCTGTCTACGGACGGCCCGGACGCGGTGCTGGACTACGGCGAGGTGCGCGCCGTCGCCGAGCGCATGCTGGGCGGCCTGCGCGCCCGCGGCGCGGCGCCCGGCGACGAGGTGCTGCTGCAGGTGGAGACGGCGGACGAGTTCATCCCCGCGCTCTGGGCGTGCATCCTGGGCGGCTTCATCGCCGTTCCCGTCGCGGTGGCGGGCGACCCCGCGGGCGCGGACGCCGCGGCGCAGCGGCTGCGCGACGTGTGGACCACGCTGGAGCATCCGCTGGTGCTCGCCGGCACGGGCGCCATCGATCCCGTCCACGCCGCGCTGGGCCCCGCCGCCCGCGTGGCGACGGTGGCCGAGCTGGCGGCGCACGCGCCCCACATCGCCTGGCACCATGCCGCGCCGGACGACGTCGCGGTCATCCTCCTCAGCTCGGGGACGACCGGCCGGCCGCGCCTCGTCCAGCGCACCCACCGCAACCTGCTGCGTATCGCCCAGTCCGGCCCGGCGCGCCCCATCACCTTTCTGAACTGGCTTCCGCTGGACCACAGCGCGGGGCTGATGGGCGCGCTGGTGCTGCTGGCCTCGGGGAGCCGCCAGGTGCACCTGCGCACCCGCGACGTGCTGGACGATCCCGGCCGCTGGCTGGACGCCATCCACCGCTACCGCGTGACCCGCACCGGCGCCACCAACTACCTGCTGGGGCTGGTGAACGGGTGGCTGGACGGGGCGGGGGAGCGCGCGTGGGACTTTTCCGCGCTGGAGAGCGTGGGCGTGACGGCGGAGCCCGTGGTGGCGCGCACCGTCCGCGACTTCCTGGGCCGCATGGCGCGATACGGGGCGCGGCCGGACGTCATCCGCCCCTCCTACGGAATGTCGGAGGTGGGCGGCATCACGGGCGTGGCCGGGCTGCGGCTGGACGAGCACGGCGACGGCGAGGCGTTCGTGCAGGCGGGGACGCCGGTGCCGGGGATCGCGCTGCGGGTCGTGGACGCGGACGGGCGCGTGCTGGCGGAGGGGCGCGAGGGGCGCATCCAGGTGCGCGGCGAGACGGTGACGCCGGGCTACGCGCGAGATCCGGACTCCACGCGCGCGAGCTTTACGGCGGACGGGTGGTTCGATACGGGCGACGCGGGATTCCTGCGCGGCGGATCGCTGACCATCACCGGGCGCGAGAAGGACGTCCTGATCGTCAACGGCCTCAACATCCCCAGCCAGGAGATGGAGGCGGCGGTGGAGGAGGTGCGCGGCGTGGACGCGGGATGCACCGCCGTGTGGCCCGTGCGCCTGGCCGGGACCGACACGGACGCGGCCGCCGTCTTCCTGCACACCTCCCTCGCGCGCCAGACGGAGCGCGACGCCCTGCGCCGGGAAGTGCGCCGGGTGGTGGCGGCGCGCTTCGGGGCGACCGTGGCGCACGTCCTTCTGCTGGCGCGGGAGGAGATCCCCCGCACGCCGCTGGGCAAGATCCGCCGCTCCGCCCTGCGCCGCCGGCTCGAGGCGGGCGAGCTGGCGGGCGCCGTGGCGGAGGACGCGTCCGCCGGCCGCGATGCGGAGCGCGTCGCGCCGCGCACGGAGCTGGAGCGCGCGCTCTGCGCCGTCTGGGCGGAGGTGCTGGGCCTTCGCGAGGTGGGCATCCACGACAACTTCCTGGGGCTGGGCGGCCACTCGCTGCTGGCGACGCGCATCGTCTCGCGCGTTCGCGCGGCGGTGGGCGTGGAGCTGCCGCTGCGCGTGCTCTTCGAGGCGCCCACGGTCGCGGAGGTCGCGGAGCGGGTGGAGGCGCTGCGGAGCGGGACGGCGGACGCGCTGCCGGCCGTGGTGCCGGTGGACCGGACGGCCACGATTCCCGCGTCGTTCGCGCAGGAGCGGCTCTGGTTCCTGGACCGCCTGCAGCCGGGGAGCCCGCTGTTCAACATGGCCGTCGCGCTGCGGCTTGCGGGCGCGCTGGACCGCGCGGCGCTGGAACGGGCGGTCGGCGAGGTCGTGCGGCGCCACGAGCCGCTGCGCACCACCTTCGCGGAGGCGGACGGCGCGCCGGTGCAGGTGATCGCGCCCTTCGCCGGGTGGACGCTGCCCTTCGAGGACCTGTCGCGCATCGGGGAGGACGAGGCGCGCGAGGCGGAGGTGCGGCGTCGGGCGGCGGAGGAGGCGGCGCGGCCGTTCGACCTGGCCGCCGGGCCGCTCTTTCGCGCGGCGCTGCTGCGGCTGCGCAGGGACGAGCACGTGCTGCTCATCTCCATGCACCACGCCGTGAGCGACGGGTGGAGCATGGACGTGCTCTTCCGCGAGCTTTCCGGGCTGTACAAAACGTACGGGAACGGGGCGGAAAGCCAGCTTGCGCCTCTCCCCGTGCAGTACGCGGACTTCGCGGCCTGGCAGCGCCGCCACCTGCGCGGCGATGCGCTGGAGCGGCAGCTGGCGTGGTGGCGCGAGCGGCTGGCGGGCGCGCCGGAGCTGCTCGAGCTGCCCACCGACCGTCCTCGTCCCGCCGTGCAGACGCACCGCGGCGCGCACGAGCCCGTCCACCTTTCCCGCGACCTGCTGGACCGGCTGGACGCCGTTGCCCGCGGCGAGGGCGCCACGCGCTTCATGGTGGTGCTGGCCGCCTTCCAGGCGCTGCTCGCCCGGTACGCCGGGGTGGAGGACGTGGTGGTGGGCAGCACCATCGCGGGGCGCACGCGCGGCGAGACGGAGGGGCTGATCGGCCTCTTCATGAACGTGCTGGTGCTGCGCGCCGACCTTTCCGGCAACCCGCGCTTTCGCGAGGTGCTGCGGCG
>DATABT010001002.1:0-3550 GCA_036259455.1 Longimicrobium sp.
GCCCACCCTCCCCCAAAAAACCCTGGGGGAGGGTGGGGGGAACGCAATCGCCCAGCGGCGGTTCTCCCCCGCTCCGCGAGAAACGAGCGCGGAGAGGGCCGGGGGGAGGGGCGCCCGCACGATCGAAGTTCAAGCTCCCCCAGGGTTTTCCGGGGGAGGTGGGCGAGGTTTGCGAGCCCGGAGGGGGCGCTTTGCGGCGCCTGTCGCAGCGCTTCTGGCGGTCGCCCTCGCGTCGTGCGCGCCGGCGGCCGTCCCGCCGTCCACCGCGCCGCCCGCATCCGGCGGGGTGATGCTTCCAACCACGCCGGTCCGCCTGCTCGACGACTTCGAGACGGTGAGCGGGTGGACGGCGCATCCGTCGGAAGGCGTGGAACTGCGCATCTCGCAGGACAGCGGCTTCGCGGGCAGGGGAATGCGGCTGGACTTCGACTTCCACGGCGGCACCGGCTACGCCATCGCGCGCAAGTCCATCCCCATCGACCTGCCGGAGAACTGGGAGTTCGCCTGGCGCATGCGGGCGGACGCGCCGGTGAACGACCTGGAGTTCAAGCTCATCGACCCGTCCGGCGAAAACGTCTGGTGGATGAACCGCCGCCGCTTTGAGTATCCGCGCGAGTGGCAGCGCATCCGCACGCAGAAGCGCCAGGTGGAGTTCGCCTGGGGGCCCAGGGGCGGCGGGGAGATGGATTCCGTCGCGCAGATCGAGATCGTGGTCACGGCGGGGACGGGAGGGAAGGGGACGGTCTGGATCGACGACCTCACCTTTCGCGAGCGCGAGCCCGCGTCGCCCTACACGCTCACCCCCGCCATCCGCGCCTCCGCCGGCGACGGCGCGCGTGCCATCGACGCCGACAGCGCGACGGCGTGGCGCGCGGGAGAGGATGCGTGGCTCTCCATCGACTTTCTGCGCGGCCGGGAGATGGGCGGGCTGGTGCTCGCGTGGGATTCTCTCGACTACGCGACGGACTACGCGCTGGAGACGTCCGACGACGGCGCACGCTGGGAGACTGCGTACGAGGTCGCGAACGGCAACGGCGGGCGCGATCCCCTCTACCTGCCGGAGACCGAGACGCGGCACCTGCGCCTGCGCGTCGCGCGCACCAGCCGCGGGCGTGGCGTGGCGCTGCGGGACGTGGCCGTGCAGGCGTCGGAGTGGTCGCAGACGCCCAACGCCTTCTTCGCCAGCCTGGCGAAGGCGGCGCCGCTCGGCGCGTACCCGCGCTACCTGACGGGCGAGCAGTCGTACTGGACGGTGGTGGGCGTGAACGGCGACACGCGCGAATCCACCATCAACACCGACGGAATGGTGGAACTGGGGCTCGGAATGCCGTCCATCGAGCCGTTCCTCTTTGCCGACGGGCGGCTCTGGACCTGGGCGGACGTGCAGGCGTCGCAGTCGCTGCGCAACGGCGATCTGCCGATCCCGACGGTGCGGTGGAGCGGGCCGCCGCTCACGCTCGCCGTCACCAGCTTTGCGCTGGGCAAGCCGGAAGAGTCCGTCGTATACGTGACCTACCGGGTGGAGAACCCGTCGCGGCAGGCGCGGGACGCCACGCTCTACCTGGCGCTGCGGCCGTTCCAGGTGAACCCGCCGTGGCAGTTCCTGAACGTGCAGGGCGGGGTGGCGCGCGTGCGGGAGGTGGACTGGAACGGCGGCCGGGTGCTCGTGAACGGCACCGCGTCCGTGGTCCCCATGATCCCCGCGGCCGGCTTCGGGGCGACGGCGTTCGACGCGGGCGACGTCGTGGACTACCTGCGCCGGGGCCGGCTGCCGCCCGCCACGCATGTGGCCGATCCGCGCGGCTTTGCCTCGGGGGCGCTGTCGTTCGCCCTGCGGCTGCCGCCGGCGGGCGCGAAGGAGGTGCACATCGCCATGCCGCTGCACGCGAACTCGGCGATGCTGGGCATCTACGACGCGACGGCGAGGTGGGCGGGCGGCGCGGTGCTGGAGAGGGCGGCGCGCTCGTGGCAGGCGGAGCTCGGCCGCTTCACCCTGCGTCTGCCGGCCGCCATGCACGGCGAGCAGATCGCGAACACGCTGCGCTCGCAGCTGGCGTACATCCTCATCAACCGCGACGGGCCTTCGATCCAGCCCGGCTCGCGCAGCTACGACCGCTCGTGGATCCGCGACGGCTCGCTCACCAGCGCGGCGCTGCTGCGGCTGGGGCACGCGGACGAGGTGCGCGCGTTCGCCGAGTGGTACGCGCCGCACCAGCGCGCCAGCGGCTACGTGCCCTGCTGCGTGAGCCTGCGCGGCGCCGACCCCGTTCCCGAGCACGACAGCCACGGCCAGCTCATCTACCTCATCGCGGAATTCCACCGCATGACGGGCGACCGCGCCTTCCTGGAGCGGATGTGGCCGCACGTGGAGCGCGCGGTGGCGTTCATCGACACGCTGCGCCACGAGCGGATGACGCTCGAGTACCGCACGCCCGAAAAGCGCGCGTTCTACGGCCTCGTCCCGCAGTCCATCAGCCACGAGGGCTACTCGGCCAGGCCGATGCACTCGTACTGGGACGACTTCTTCGTGCTCAAGGGGCTGGAGGACGCCGTCTACGCGGCGGACGTTCTCGGCCGCGCGGCGGATCGCGCGCGCTTCGCCGGCATCCGCGACGGCTTTCGCAGGGACCTGCGCGCCTCCATCGACGCCACGATGGCGATGCACGGCATCGACTTCATCCCCGGCTCGGTGGAGCTGGGCGACTTCGACGCGACGTCGACGACGGTGGGGGTGAGCCCGCTCGGCGGACTGGGATGGCTGCCGCGGCCCGCGCTGGAGAACACCTTCGAGCGCTACTACCGCGAGAGCATCCGCGCGCGCCTGGACGGCGCCGAGTGGGACGGCTACACCCCGTACGAGTGGCGCACGGTGGGCACCTTCGTGCGGCTGGGGTGGAAGGAGCGCGCGCACGAGGCCATCGGCCTCTTCTTCGCCCACCGGCGCCCCCAGGCGTGGAACCACTGGGCGGAGGTCGTCTTCCGCGACGAGAAGTCGCCGCGCTTCATCGGCGACATGCCGCACACGTGGGTGGGGTCGGACTTCATCCGCAGCACGCTGGACCTGTTCGCGTACGAGCGCACGGCGGACAGCGCGCTGGTCGTCGCCGCCGGCGTCCCCGAAGCCTGGGTGCGCGAAGGCGACGGGCTGGAGATGACGGGGCTGCGGACGTACTGGGGCACGCTGGACCTGCGGATGCGCGCGGAGAATGACGCCGTCCGCGTACGGATCGGCGGGGACGTGCGCGCGCCCGGCGGCATCGTCATCCGCACGCCGCTGGACCGGCCCATCCGCCGCGCGACGGTGAACGGCCGCCGTGTCTCGGTGGATGCGGACGCGCGCGAGATCGTCGTCCGCGCCGCGCCCGCGGACGTGGTGCTCGAGCACTGAGGATGAGGATGCGACGCGTGACCGCGGGCCTTCTCCCCCGCCAGGCCTTTCGCGCGTTCCTCGCGACGGCTGGCGACCCCTCCCCCAACCCCGGGGAGGGGTTGGCTGCGCACTACCGACAATCTGCCGTCGTCCCGGGCGCGGTATGTCGAAGCGCGTCAC
>DATABT010001003.1:0-4643 GCA_036259455.1 Longimicrobium sp.
CAGTACTGGCCGCCCACCAGCGCGCTTTCCAGCTCGAAGAACACCCCGGTCTCGGTGACCACGAAGCGGCCGCCGCGCTCCACGAAGCCGAAGCGCGCCCGGGCGATCGCCGCGCGGTCCACGTCCACCCAGAAGGTCCCCGCCACCAGGCGCTGGTCACGCGCCTCCTCCAGCTTTCCCGCCCGCGGACGGACTTCGATCGGCAGGAGGGTGACCACGCCTTCCGCGGTGGTGACGCGAACGCGGTTGCCGGCGCGGTAGTGGTAGAAGTCGATCCCCCGGAACGCGAACGGGTGCACCGCGCGGGCGATCTGGGCCCGCGCCGTGGGCGACGCGCTGAGGGAAAAGACGGTGATGGTGTTGCCGTACAGGTGCGGGACCACCCACGGCGCCTCGATCATGGAGCCGATGGTGTACGGCGCCGGCGCCAGCATCCGCACGCGGTGCCCCTGCACCAGCTGCTGCACGTCGCCGCCGCGGTCCCAGCGCACCTCGCCCGCGAACTCGTCCACCGTCAGCGGCAGCTCGCCGCCCTGCGCCGTGTCCGCGCGCAGCGAGAGGTACACGGTGGCGCCCATGTCGGCGCGGTAGTCGTCCAGCCCCGCGGGAATGCTGCTCCCCGCCTGCATCACGCGGGTGACCAGCTCGCGCGTCTCCGGCGCGTCGAAGATGCTGTCCGGCGCGGCGATCCCCGGCACCGCGGGCGTGGCGGGCACGCGCGCGGTGTCGGGCGTGCCGAAGCGGATGGTGTCGCGCTGTGCGTGCGCGGGCGCGGCGGCCCCCGCCGCCAGGATCAGCACGCAGACGGGTGCGAGCAGCCTCATTCGGTCGGTCCGATGGGATACGATGCGGCGCGCCTGGTGCGCGCCACGCCCTCACAGCGGCAAGCGCCGCGCCATCTCTCGCCCAAAGGACGTCCGGCCCCACACGGAGTCAAACGGAGCTTGCGGAGTCGTCCATCGCAATTCCCCCATCTCTTGGCCGTTTCCGCGGGGAGAGGGCGAGGAGAAACGCCGCGAGCGGACGCCGTGCGCCGCGTGGACCCGGTGCGAGACGATTCTCTGTGGATTCCGATCGATTTCGGTCCCATGGACAAAGCGGCCACCGCGCGGACACCCGGTCCGCGACAAAGCGCGCCAGTCCCGCAGCCGCCACGCGATCCGCCATTCTCCCGTTCCTTATCCGACATTCACGCTGCGCAAGATAATGTCCTGAAAATCGGGGATTCTTCACATCCAAGTACACAAAGTGAACAACTTCCCCTACCTTGGTCGCGACCGGCGGCGATCGGCCCGCCGGCACTCCACCCTGGACAGGGAGAAAAACGATGCGTGGATGGACGAAGGCACTGCTGCTGGCCGTGCTCGCGTGCGCGGCGGTGGGCGCGTGCGCGCGCGGCGGCGACCTCACCGCGCCGGAGGGGGCGGCGCCGGTGATGGACGAAGGCGCCACGCCGCCGGACACCTCCGGCTCCACCACCCACGGCGACAGCACCGGCCGCTGGGGCGGGTTCATCGGCAGCGGCGGCTGACGGACGGCGGCGGGGGCGGGCGGTCCGCCCCCGATCGCCATCCGTCACGATTCGAACGCCTCCGACAGCGCGGCCACCAGCTGCTCCGCCAGCTGCCCGGAGGCCTCGGTGAACTCCGGCACCTGTGGCGGCGGCTCCGGCAGGCGCCGGCCCGTTCCCATCAGACGCGCCGCTTCCAGCAGCTCCTCGGCCTTGAGCCGGTGCTGCGCCTCGCTGCGGCGCCGGGCCACCTGCAGCGCGTACGCGGCCGCCATTTCCTGCCGCACCCACTGCCCCAGCGACGCCGCGCCGAGGGCCACGTTGATCATCGCCTCGGCCACGCGCTCCAGGTCGTTGCCGCTGTCCACCATCCGCCACACGCGCGACCACGCCTCGTTGAACGCGATGCCGTCCCCCGCGCCCCCGGCGGCCTGCGCCAGGTTGGCCCACCCCAGCAGCCGGTCCGACGCGCGCGTCAGGTGCGGAAGCACGGCGCGAAAGGTTTCGAACGCCCGCGCGTGGTGCCCCCGCGACATCCAGTAGCGCGCGATGTCGTGCGCCAGCACGGGAAGGCGCGGATGGCGCCGTCCGTAGCTGCGGAACGCCGCGCGGGCGTACATCTCCGCGTTCTCCGCGTGCTCGCCCGTGGCGGTGACGCAGAACAGGTCGTGCAGCACCATCGACCGCACGGACCACAGCCCGTAGCGCCGTGACGCACGCAGCGCGCGCAGCAGGCGGACGCGGGCGCGGGGCGCGTCGCCGCGCTGCATGTGCAGGTTGGCGATGCCCAGGTGCGCCAGCCCGTAGAAGCGCCAGTCGCGGTTGCGGCGGCTGAGCGCCAGCGTGCGCCGGAGCCAGGTCTCCGCGCGCCGGTAGTCCGCCGCGCGGCGCGCCACCAGCCCCACCAGGTATGCGGGACCCGCCTCTTCCGGCGCGGCCAGCGCCGCGCGCTGCGCAAAGGCCAGGGCGGTGCGGGGGAGACCCACGTCGCTGGCCCAGCGGCTCAGCTCCTCGCACACCTCCGAAACCTCCATCTCCGACACGCGGTCCGGCGACCCCAGCATCCGCGTAAGGCCCAGCAGCAGCGACCGGGCGGGGTGCTCCGTCTCCAGCTCGGCCTCGATGCGCTCCGTGCGCCGCCGCAGCGACCCGGGCGAGAACAGCCCGGCCCGGGCGTCCGGCCGCGCCAGCGCCCACAGGTCCACGTCGCGCAGCGTCTGCCAGAGCAGCACGCCCAGCTCGCTCCGGACCTCGTCGAGCACGTTGAATCCCTCGAACGGCTCGTTCAGCAACAGCAGCCCGGGAGGCACAACCCACGGCCGTGAAAGGCGGCGCTTGGTGTCCGGGTGGGGCTTCCTCATCGACGTTCCCCCGCGCATGGAAGGGTGTGTCATGGTAAGGCGGAAAACACACGATAAAAGCCCCGCCCGAACCCCGCCAGTGGACGGAGTAAACAGGTTCCGCTGCTGGCCTTTTCTGCGCGCGTAATCGATGAAAGTGATCGGGGGTGACCAGTGTCACGTGAGGCGCATTCGGGGCGGCCGCATTGTCGCGGTGAAGGGCGCCCGGCTAGGTTGCACGCGGATGATCGGCCCCTTCACCCTTCGCAGCTGTCGGAAACCGATGAGCGACACCGAAGCGCCACGGGGAAAAACGCCCCGCGAGTCGGCCTCCACGCTTTCGGAGAGCATGATGCCCGACCAGCTGAACCATCACGGCAACGTGTTCGGCGGCGAGATCCTGGCGCTTGTGGACAAATGCGGGGGCGTGGTGGCCCGGCGGCACGCCCGCACCCCCGTGGTGACGGTGATGGTGGACCGGGTGGAGTTCCACGAGCCCATCTACGCCAGCGACTACGTGGAGGCGCACGGCCGGCTGGTCTACGTGGGCCGCACGTCCATGGAGGTGATGGTGACGGTGGAGGCGGAGGAGGTGGAGACGGGAAGGCGGCGGATGACGAACGTCTGCTACCTCACCTACGTTTCGCTGGACAAGCTGAACGGCCGTCCCAGCCCCGTTCCGCCGCTGCTCCTGGAGACGGAAGAGGACCGCCGCCTGTACGCCGCGGCGGTGCGCAGGCGGGAGCGGCGCGCGGCGGAGGGGGAGTGAGCGGGTGAGCGGGTGAGGGCGTGATGGGGCAGACGCGCGCGGACAGGGTGTGCCGTCCTGGCGTGTAGCCCGTGGTCCACGTGAGCAGGTGAAGCCCGGGGCGAACTGCGCGAGCCCGGGGCGGGGCTTACGGCACTTCCGGTCCGGGTTTCAAGTCAGCCCGGAGGTACGAGGACGAACGCAACATTCCTGGAGGTGGCGACGAACGCGCGTCCTGCTCCACGGCCGATCGAGATCCGCGGAAACCGGGGGCCTGCCCGATCCGCGGCCAGCGTGTAGATTCCGCGCATCGCATCGCATCGCATCGCATCGCATCGCATCGCATCGCATCGCATCACCTGAACCCGGGCGTTTTACCTCCGTGATCGACGGAATCGACCCCCGCCTGGAGCGGCAGCTGGCGTTTCTGCTGGAGATCGACCGGCTGAAGGGCATCCTGCGTCAGACGCGCGTGCTGAACGGGGCGCGGCAGGAGAACAGCGCCGAGCACTCGTGGCACCTGGCGCTCTGCGCGGTGATGCTGGCCGAGCACGCGCCGCCGGGCACGGACCTGGGCCGCGTGCTGCGGATGGTGCTCGTTCACGACGTGGTGGAGATCGACGCGGGTGACGCGTTCTGCTACGACCCCGCGGCCAACGTGGGAAAGGAGGAGCGCGAGCGGATGGCGGCGGCGCGCATCTTCGGGCTGCTGCCGGACGACCAGGGCGCCGAGCTGCACGACCTGTGGCGCGAGTTCGAGGCCGGCGAAACGCCCGACGCGCGCTTTGCCGTCGCGCTGGACCGCCTGCAGCCGCTGCTGCTCAACTTTCACCACCGGGGCGGAAGCTGGCGCGCCAACGCCGTCACGCACGACCGCGTGCTCCAGCGCATGGCGCCGATCGAGGACGGCGCGCCCGAAGTCTGGCCCTTCGTCGTCCGCCTGCTGGACGAGGCCGTCGGGCGGGGCTACCTGGCCCCGGCGCCGGGCTGATCCGCCGCCGCGCGGCGAGGCCCGGAGAACGCGAAAGCCCGCGGGAGCAACGCT
>DATABT010001004.1:0-2430 GCA_036259455.1 Longimicrobium sp.
GGCGCCGACTGAGAAATCTACTCGCCCGTGCTGGTGCCACGCCCGCTCGACGGCCCTTGCCCGAATGGGTCTTTCTATTCAGCGCCTATAGACGCGGGCGCCTTCCATCACATCAGAAGGTCGGTTGTTGCGGGCGGCCAGGGTTCCTGTCGAGGCGACTTTCTCAGGAGGGCGTCTGCCGAAGCCGCCGCGCAAGTCCTTGTCGCTGCACGTTAAAAGCGCGGCGACCAAGGACCTTACCGCCCCACCGCGAAGCCGGCTCCACGCCCCGAATCCGGCCTCACGCGGCCGGAGAAAAGGTCCTTCGGCCGCCGCCAGAGTGACGGGTATCGGATAGTTCAGCGCGGCGGCTCCCTGAATGGAAAGGGGATCCAGGCGAGGTTGTCGAGCGGGGCCCGGCACCTGCCCAGGCGAGTAGATTTCTCAGTCGGCGCCACGGCTTCCCGCACCGGCGGCGATCATGCGGGCGCCTCCTTCGAAATGACAGCCGCGGCGTCCACGACTTTCGTTCGACGGGGTGCGCGCAGCGCCGGATGACTCAGGATGACCTGGGAGCGCCGTTCATCCCCCGAAATCCGCGCGCCGGTTACCGCGCTTTGCCCCGGAATCATGATCGCGCGTATCATCATTGCCGACGCGGCTTTTCACACCACGACGACGAACGCACGGGTTCATGACGAGGAGCGCGGGGCAGCAGGAGGCGGGGATCGAGCGGTCGCTCTTCGGGCACCTGCCGGACGGACGCGCGGTGGAGCGGTTCGCGTTGCGCGCCACGTCGGGGCTGGAGATGCAGGTGAGCGCGTATGGCGGCGCCATCCTCGCGCTGCGCGCGCCCGACCGCGAGGGCCGCCAGGCCGACGTGGTGCTGGGCTTTGACCGGCTGGACGACTACGTGGCCGACCGCGCCTATTTCGGCGTGCTGATCGGCCGCTTCGCCAACCGCATCCGCCGGGGGCGCTTTACCCTGGACGGCCGGACGTACACGCTGCCCGTGAACGATGGCGCCAACCACCTGCACGGCGGCCCCGCGGGATTCCACAAGGTGCTGTGGCGCGCGGAGCCGCTGCGGGAGAACGGCACCGTGGGCCTGCGGCTGGACTACCGCAGCCCCGACGGAGAGCAGGGATACCCCGGCAACCTGGACGTGACCGTCACCTACCGGCTCACGCTGGAAGGCGCGCTGGTCATCGACTACGCCGCGGAGACGGACCAGCCCACCCCCGTAAGCCTGACGCAGCACTCCTACTTCAATCTCTCGGGTGATCCGACCCGCGCCGTGCTGGACCACGAGCTGGAACTGCACGCCGACCGCTTCACCCCCGTGGACGAACGGCTCATCCCGACGGGCGAGCTTGCTTCCGTCACCGGCACCCCGTTCGACTTCCGCCACCCGGCCACCATCGGCGCGCGCATCGGCGACGCGGACCCGCGGCTGGCGCAGGTGGGCGGCTACGACCACAACTTCGTGATCTCGGACGGCGGCGCTCCGCTCTCGCCCGCCGCCCGCGTGCACGAGCCGGTGAGCGGGCGCGTGCTGGAGCTGTTCACCACCGAGCCGGGTCTGCAGTTCTACAGCGGCAACTATCTGGACGGCGGCGCGGTGGGCAAGGGCGGCACGCCGTACCGATACCGCACCGCCTTCTGCCTGGAGCCGCAGAAGTTCCCGGACTCGCCCAACCATCCGGACTTTCCCCGCTGCATCCTGCGCCCCGGCGAGCGCTACACCTCCCGCACCGTCTACCGCTTTACGGCGGAGTGATCCCGGGTCTCTGATTCCCTTCGCACAGACGTTCCCCCCGTTTCAACGGTAGAGTAGACGCAGGGCGGGATTTGATGTCCGCCCTGGCCGCCCCTCTTCAGAGAAGAGCGAAGAGGCGTGGAGAACTTCCTTTGTTCTCAGCGCTCATCTTTTTTGGTTCATCGTTGATTTCGTTGCACGCACGAAGTCTGCGCCGTGAGCTGTCATTTCGAAGGAGGCGCCCACGAGGACTTGCCTCGTGCAGGATCTTGTTGCGCCGACCGAGAAATCTACTCACCCACGCTCATGGCTGGCCGCACGTCCCGGGACCCGCCTCCGGTGCGCCGCACAGAAGCGTGTCGAGGACCGAGCCGTGGGCCGGATCACCAGCACGGATGAGTAGATTTCTCAGTCGGCGCCATGGAAATCCTGCACGGGCTGAGTTCGGTGCAGGCGCCTCCTTCGAAATGACAGTTCGGCGTCGGGTCTGTTTACCTGCAACAAGTTCGACGAAGAACCGAAAATAATGGTTCATCGCGGATTTCGTTGCACGCACGAAGTCTGTGCCGTGAGCTGTCATTTCGAAGGAGGCGCCCACGAGGGCTTGCCTCATGCAGGATCTTGTTGCGCCGACTGAGAAATCTACTCACCCACGCTCATGGCTGGCCGCACGTCCCGGGACCCGCCTCCGA
>DATABT010001005.1:0-5528 GCA_036259455.1 Longimicrobium sp.
GGCGGCCACGCGCCCGGCGTCCGCTTCGGCCGCGAGCACCGGCCGCCAGCGCGTCCTCCACCGGCCGCCGTGCGCGGGCTCCAGCAGCGGCAGCACGCGCCCGCCGGCCACCAGTTCCAGCGCCAGCTTGGCCAGCTCGCCGAACCAGCGCGCGCTGTCGCCCATCACCACGCCGTCCGTGCCCCCGGCGGGGATCGCCAGCAGCGCGTCGAGCGCATTCGCCGCGGAAAGCGAGAGCACCTCCACCGTCCACACCCGCATCCGTCCGGCCGCGTCCGGGCCGCCGTGTTCCGCCGCCACGTGGGCCAGGTGCGGCGAAGGATGCGGCGCCCGCGGGCGCGACGGCAGGTGCACGGTGATCTCCCCCGCGCCCGGGTCGCACGGCAGCATTTCGCGGAGCGCTTCGCCCAGCTCCCGCGCGCCCGCGGCGAACGGGTGCGGGCGCGGCGGACGCGGCGTGCGGCCTTTCGGCGGGGCCAGCGATGCCAGGCGGGGGGACGATTCGCCCCACAGGTGCAGCCCGAACGGGCTCCAGCAGGCGTGTACGGCGATCACGCGTATGGATGCGAGGGACGCGGTGCGCGGGCGGTTCCCGCGCCGGTCACAATGTACACTTGAAGGCGGAAATGTGAAGCCCGGGCCGCCGGCTTCCCTGCCGCGGCGGCTGCAGGTAGAACACGCCGACGGGGCGCGGCTTTTCCTCCTCCCCGATGCTCCACCGGCTCATCGAGATCGTCCATCCATCCGCTTCCATCGCCTCCAGCAGCTTCAGGCTGGTGGCGCGGAAGGGATCGGAAAGGAGGATGCGCCCGCCCCCCGCCAGGTTGCGGGCGAAGATGCGCCGCAGGTGCTCGTGCATCGTCGCGCCGTACAGCACGTCGCTGCCGATGATCCAGTCGTAGCGCGCCTCATCCTTCCAGTCTGCCCAGTCCACCAGCCGGTGCTCGATGGCATCCACGCCATTCCGCACACCGTTGCGCCGGCAGACGGCCATCGCCAGCTCCTGCCTGTCCGTCTGCACCACCCGCGCGCCCAGCGACGCCGCCACGATCCCCGGCAGCCCCGTCCCCGCGCCCAGCTCCAGCACGCGCCTGCCGCGCAGGTCGTCCGCGCGCTCCACCACCTCGTGCGCCAGGGCGATGGCGGAGGGCCACAGGGTGACGCCGTACGGCAGCCGGTCCTTGAGCTGCATGAGAAAGTGCGCCTCGTCGTCGCGGCTGAGCACCGACTCCGTGTGCAGGATGCTCCACGCGCGCCCGCCCAGCCCCAGCCGGTACTCGCGCAGCGGCAGGTCACCGGCGGTCGTTTGCAGCACCTCCGCCTGCGTGGTGGCTTCGCTCATGGGTCGTGACGGGTGGATGGATGCGTGTGGGTGGATGTGGATCGCCGGATCGGACGCCGGGGGGCTACAAGATTGCTGCCCGCGCGAGAACACGGCCTTGATGACGGGATTTCCCGTCGTACCCGCGAAAGGCCTTCCGTGCGTGAGCGCCTGCGGGATGCGTCACCGCACGAGGTGGGGATGGCCAACCCGATTCACACGACGGACCACCAGCACGGGTGCGTAGATTTCTCAATCGACGCGGCAGCATCCTGCACCGGCAGAGACCGAGCGAGCGCCTTCTTCGAAATGACAGCCGCAGCTGACCGAAAGGTGAGGGATCACGCGGCGCAGCCGATCTCCGCGCGCTGGTAGTCGCAGCGGCAGTGGCCGGGGGCACAGGTGTCCGCCGCGTGGCCGGCGCGGACGCATCGCCAGCAGGGGGTGAGCGCCTGGTCGGCCCGGGGCAGGCCCAGCATCTGCGCCGCGGCGGCGCCGCCGTCCGGCTCCAGTGCCTGCACCGCGGGCCGCCCCCGCGCGTCGAAGGAGAGCTCCGCCACGGTCGCGAAGCCGGCCTTGCGGATGCCGGAGCCCGAGGCGTGGTTCTCCGGCGCGTACGCGATCCAGAACCGCTCCGCCTCCGCCGGTTCCGCCCGGACGATGGCGTCCAGCAGCCGCGGATAGATTCCCATCCCCCGGTGCGCCGGCCGTGTGACGAAGTTCCACAGGTAGCGCTCCCCGGGCGGGAGCGAGAAGACGGCGCCCAGCTCGCCGATCTCCGCCGTGCGCGTGGCCACCCACCCCCACGCCGCGGGTTCTTCGCCGCGCCAGGCGACGTACGCGCGGTGCCCCGCGGCCATGCGGCGCGCCATCTCCTCCGCCGGTCTGCCCTGCAGCGCGGACAGAAAGTCCGCGCTCTCCTCGCGCCGCACGATCAGCTGCGCGAGCGGCGCCATCTCCATCGCCGCGTCCTGGCGGCGGCGTAGCGCGAGTGCCATCAGGCCGCCTCCGGCGCGACGGAAAGCGGACGCGCGTCCGCTGCGACCGGGCGCACGGGAATGCCGGCCCATCCGCGCCCGATCCACAGCGCCAGCGCCAGGTCGAAGCCGAAGCAGGCGGCCACGTAGCCGGCGGGCGTGTACTCCGCCAGGCTCCCCGCCGTGTGCAGCACGGCATCCCACAGCGGGTGCAGCGCCCACCCCCAGGCCAGCAGGCGGGCGGATCCGCGGCGCAGCCCCAGCACGGCCGCACCGCCGAACAGCGCCAGCCCCACCGCCTCCACGGCCACTCCGTCCCATGCCTCCGCGCGCGCCGCGAAGACCACGTACAGCACCGCCGCCACGCCCAGCATCGCCGCGTGCAGCGCGGTGCGGAACCGGGCGGGGGCCGCGCGCACCAGCAGCGCGAACAGGCTCGCCAGTACGGCGTTCACCAGCGCGATCCGGATCATGATCAACATCATCCACCTCCTTGTCGGTTCTCAGGGTAGGCCAGGCGGCTCCAGGAGCCACCGCTCTGCGTCGACGGGAGCGTCCAGCGTGCGGAGGTACGCCTCCAGCCGCGCGCGGTCGCGCGGGCTCAGCCGCAGGGGGCGCAGCTCCGTGGTGCCGGCGGGTGCGCGCGGGGCGCGGTCGTAGTGCTCGATGACCTCCGCCAGCGTGCCCATCTGCCCCGCGTGCATGTACGGCGGGCGCGCGGCCACGCCCCGCAGCGAGGGCGCCTTGAACGCGCGGACGAGCGGCGCGCCCTCGGGCACCAGGAACTCCAGCTCCGCGCACTCCTCCGGACGCGCGTCGCTGTAGCGGCCGCGGCAGTTGAACTCGTCCTGCAGCACCTGCCGGGCGCCGCGGGCGCGGCCCACGTCCTCCGGAAGTCCGGGCGCGGCGGGAACGCCCGTGTTGTGAAAGTGGTCGTCCGTCAGCAGCGGGCCGTTGTGGCACTGGGTGCAGCTGGCCCTGCCGATGAACAGCCGCAGCCCCGCCTCCTCCTCGCCGGTGAGCACGCCCTCCGGCGCGCGCCCGTCTGCCACCAGCCGCGCCACGTAGCGGTCAAAGCGCGACGGTCCCGGCCGCAGCCGCCGCTCGTACGCGGCGATGGCCTTGCCGATGTTGGCGTAGATGCGCGTCACCTCCTCGCGCTGCGCCGGCGTCATCGCCTCCCACGCGGCGCGGGCCGCCGGGTCGGGGACGGGGCCGGCCGCGCGCGGCACGCCGGAGAGGTCCGGCAGCGGGCCGAAGACGCGCTCGTACCGCGCGCGGTAGTGCTCCGCGATCACGTGCGCGTACAGGGCCCGCGTGCCGCCGTGCTCCACCGGGCTTTCCAGCGGCCCCAGCGCCTGGGCCCACTGGCTGTCCGCGCGGCCGTCCCAGAAAAGGAACGGGGAGTACGCCGTACCCGCGATGGGCATCGTACGCCGGTCCGTGCGGCCCACGCCGCTGGCCAACGGAACGCCGTCCTGGAACTGCGACTCCGGGCGATGGCAGGTGCCGCACGAGACCTGTCCGTTGACGCTCAGCCGCGTGTCGAAGAAGAGCTGGTGCCCCAGCTCCGCGGCTTGCGGATCGTCCGCCCAGCGGTTGGACGGATCCGCCGGCAGCGGCTCCAGCTCCCCGATCCACAGGGAGCGGATGGTCTCCACCTCCTCCTCGCTCCAGCGCGTGCCGCCCAGGCGCGCGGCGCCGCACCCCAGCGCCGCCACCGCCAGCAGCGCGGCCAGCCAGCCGATGCGGATGCGCTTCATCGCACCGCCTCCGCGCCGGGGATGTTCGCCGCCGGCTCCCCGTGGACGGGCAGGCGCAGGTACGTCGCCGCCTGCCGCGCCGCCGCGATCCCCTCCTCCACGCTGGCCGCCACGCCGCACCCGCGGCAGCGCCGCACCCCGCCTGCGGCAAAGACGCCGGGCAGGGTGGATTCCAGCGGATGCGCGGGGCGGGGGAGGGGCCAGCGCCCATCGGCGGAGGCACGGGGGCCCGTCACCACGAACCCGCCCGCGTCCAGCGCCATGGCGTCCGCCATCCAGCCGGTGCGCGGCCGTCCGCCGCCGACGACGAAGAGCGCGGCCGCGGCGCGGACCGCCGTCCGTCCGGTCCGCCGGTCGCGCAGCAGCACCGCCTCCATCCGCTCCACTCCCGCCACCTCCAGCACCTCGGCGGAGCGGACGGTCAGGTTCGGCGCCGCGTCCAGGCGCGCGGCCACCTTCGCGGGGAGCCTTCCCGCGCGGCGAGCGGGGCCGTGGAGCAGGACCACGGAGCGGCAGTGGCCCGCCAGCCGCACCGCGGCCGCGGCCGCGGGCCCGGCCTCGCCGGCGACGAACACGTCCTCCGGCCGCAGCGACTCCGGGAGCGCGTCCGGAACGCCGAAGTACACGCCGCACCCCAGGAGCCCGGACGCGCCGGGAACGGAGAGCGCCGGCCGCTCGGCCCCCGTGGCCACGATCACCGCGCGCGCCGCCACCGCGGCTCCACCGGCGAGCCGCACCGTGCGGACGTGGTTCTCCGCCTCGAGCCCGGCGGCCTCCGCGCCCGTCCGTACCTCCGCGCCAAAGCGCGTGGCCTGCAGGACGGCACGCTCCACCAGTTCGGGGCCGGTGAGGCCGACGGGGAAGCCGGGGACCGCCTCCAGGCGCGCCATCTCCCGTGCGCGCCCTCCAGGCTCGCCGCGCTCCAGGACCACGGTGCGCAGCCCCTCCGCCGCCGCGTGCACCGCCGCCGCCAGCCCGGCGGGCCCGCCGCCCGCGATGGCGAGGTCGAAGGCCGTCATCGCGCGCCTCCGCGGGAGAGCGGGGCGCCGGGCAGGATCAGGTTGAAGGCCAGGCTGTCCGTCCGCCCGCCGGCGGTGATGCGCACCGGCACGTTCCACCATCCCGCCGCCGGAAAGCGCACCCCGTCGATGCGGTAGCGTCCGTTGCCCAGCTCCGTGGCCGGCGGAAGGGCGTTCGCGGCGCGCGTGTCCATGGACGGCATCCACGCGGACGCCTCCACGCGCGCGCCGGAAACCGCGCCGCCGCCCGCGTCGGTGATCCGCACCGTCCACGACTGCGCCGTCCCCGGCCGCTGGGCGCCGTCCCGCCGCACCACGGCCGCGCGGTAGAGCCCGTCGTGCGAGGGGCGCGCATCCAGGCTCAGGTATACGCCGGACTCCGCGTCCGGCCGGTCACCACCCCCCGCGGGGGACGCCGCGCAGGCAGCCAGGAGGAGGGCGGCGGGGG
>DATABT010001006.1:0-5178 GCA_036259455.1 Longimicrobium sp.
CCGCACGCGCAGGCTCCGCGACCGGGCCGGGCACCGGGACCGGCCCGACGGGGCCGCGCGTGCGGAAATGAACGAGGCGACCCCTGCTATTGCGGGTTTCATAAGCGCTCTCCCAGGGAAGGGCATCGATTTGCACATCGCTTTCAGCAACTACTTACAACGACGGTTCCTCCCGCCATCCGCTGCCAATCGAGCGCCGTCTCTTGAGAGGGCAACCAGCTCGCGCTTGAACGAGTGGAACTGTAGCACGCGTACGTTGAAATCGCGCCGGTTGACCGGTTGCCGAGCCAGCCGGCCGTTTCCGTCACTGGACGGAGCGGCGCACCCGCGGTCGCCGGAAGGCGTGCCGTAAGCACCGCGTCGATCCAGTCGAACATCAGATCGAAGTCGAGAATCGGTCGATGATCGAACGGGTCGATCGAAACCGCCCAGGGTGCCCCGGCGGCTCGGCCGGCCTCGAACACGGCCGTGATGTTGTCTCTCCGGTACGGCGCATCCTACGCTCCGATCAGGAAGTGTCCCGGAACGTCGGCCGCCGCCAACGCCGGGCCGGTGTTGTGGCAGGCGCCCTTCATGGTCAGGAACCCGGCCACCCGGGCGCCGTGAACGCGGCTGAACCCGTACGCGGTGCATCCCCCCATCGAGTGCCCCACGAAAAAGATGGGAATGTTCGTGAGCTCAGGATGCAGGCTTTGCGTGCCGAACCCGGAGAGCGCCTGAAGCAGCGTTTCGTAGCTCGCAGGGTTGTCCTCCAAAGTGGTTGTTCCCACAAGCGCCACGTTTCCGCCGGCAAGCTCGAGTGCGCGCCTCCTTACCTCCGTTCTCTCGGCCGCAAGACACCAGATACTGCATGGCAACTCCGAGGTGCCGCGCACGAGCGCACGCGAGTCCAGCGAATTACCGGTGGCGGGGTCTCTCAGGCCGGGCAGAAAAACGATCGCCGCCTTGTACTCGGCGATCCCCGTGGGCAGGTATGCGACAAGGTTCTGGTACGTGAAAAGCGTTTTATGTTCCAACACGACATCGTGGACGTTGGCCCCCGCATTCAGGGTGATGCTTTCCACCCGCTGATCGAAGCGCGGAGCGCTCGTGGTGACTGTCGCGGCACCAGCTCGCACATTCTGAAGCTCGAATCGTCCGTCCGCGCCGGTTGTCGAGGTGGCGCTCCCGATGCTCACCGATGCGCCTTCGATGACAACTCCGGTGGCGGCTCTTACGACGCCCGACAGGGTCGCAGCCGGGAGGGGGTTGAGAACGAACGCGGGAGCATCTGCCTGCGCCCCGCTCGCTACCGTGACGGACGCCGTGCCCGCCGCACCGACGGTAAATCCGTCCGGGGGCGTAACCGCCAGCGTATACGTTCCCGGGGGCACGTTCGCGAAAGTGTAGACGCCGCCGGCGCCGCTGTTCGTGGTGCGATCAGCCTGCGCGTTTCCCGTCAACGCAACCGCGGCGTTCGCCACGGGGGCGCCGGTGTTGTCGGCAACGGTGCCCCGGATGCTGCCATCGGTGTCAGGGCCGGCCGGAGTCGGATCACCATCACCTCCGCATGCCGCGAGAACGACGACCGCCGCGACTTTGAGCGCACGCCGCACACGGCCTCCCACGCCGGGGCCTGGCAGGCTCGGGGGGGTGCTCGGCCCGGTCGGCCCGGTCCCGGTGCCCGGCTCGGTCGCGGAGCCCGCGCGTGCGGAAATGAGCGCAGCTGTCAGCGCTACCGCCAGTTTCATGAGCGCTCTCCAGGGAAGATCATCGATTCGACCGCGCGTCGGTGCCATCAGCGGCCCTGCCGGCCAGGCGTTCACTGGCGAAGCCCCGAGCGGACCCTGCATGCGGGCCATGTAGCGGTACAGCGACAGCACTACTGACGGGCGTCGAGACCAATCTCCTCGTGCAGCCAATCCAGCCTTTCGAACGTCGCCTGTTGATTGAGTCCGTGTCCCGCGTCATACCAGCGAATGGTCCTGGGCTGCGGCGCGGCTGTGTGCAACGCCTGCGCATCGGCTGCGGGTACCAGGTTGTCCAACCGGCCGGATTGCAACAACAACGCGGTGGGCGACGCGTGCGGAATGAATCGGATCGGCTCTACGGGTGCCATGGCCCGCAACCAGTCGACACGTGTGGCACAGGACAGACTGGTCATGAAGTCGAAATCTTCCGGACCGGTGAAGTGCGTGACGAGACCGCCGTCTCCTACGACGAGCACCGCGGCTTTGATGCGCCGTTCGATGCCGGCGAACAGCGCGCCCATCGCGCCTCCATAACTGATGCCCAGGTAGGCCAGGCGCTCATCGTCGACGTTGGCCCGGGCGCGCAATACATCGACGGCGCGTTGCAGGTCCTTGATCAGCTGGATCTGCTCGGCCCGATCCCGAGTGCTGAACTGGACGGGCGATCCACCGCGGCGAGCAAACGGAGCATCGATCGCAATCACTACGGCGCCGTGCTCCGCGAGCAGCTGCGCCTGGGCCGCCGTGCTGCGCGCATTGCCGGGCATGCCGTGCATGAGCACGATGCCGGGGCGCAGACTCGAGCGTGTGGCCGGATCGAACAACAATCCGGTTACCGATCCGCCGTCCGGACTGCTGAAGGAGATGGCGCTGACCTCCACGCCCTTGTTCGTGGATTCGACCGTCTTCTGCAGGTTCAGTGGCGCATTGACGTCGTACGCGAACAGGTTTCGGTCTGCTTCGGTCGCCACCCCTCCAAAATCGGGACGTGCGACCGCACAGGAATCGGCGGCGGTGCGCGGCACCGTCGTGGAGCCTGCGCATGCGGAAATGAACAGGGCCACCAGCGCGATTGCCGGTTTCATCAGCACTCTCCAGGGAAGTTCGCCGATCCTGTGCTCGGTCCAACCATTCGGTTGCGTGCCCCAACCAGGTAGTTGTGCCCCGTCTCCAGCTCATTGGTGGAATCAACGCGCGGCGCTCCGCGATCAGGACATCCCCATCTGACTGCCGCTGAATCCAGATCCTCGCGTGCGATCGGGCGTCGGCCTGAGGGGTTGTTCAGTGGACGGAATTCCGGCCAACGGCACGAGCGGAGCGCATAGCCGAATCGCTCCATTCCAGACCGTACTCATCGCCCCCGACGCCCGTCCGTCGCCTCCGCTCCTCATGCTCCTGTAGACACACCACCGCCGCACAGCCCCTATCCGCCACGGACGCGCTGGCCGTTTGGCGTGTTACCGGAAAGCAACGTGCGCGGCACTCCGATATCCGCATGAAAACCGGCCCCGCAGCGTCATCCCAGCAGGGCCGGTCTCGTTTCATGCGTCCACCGCCGGATCAGACGGGGCTGACGGGGACCTGGCGAATGGGGATGTCGCGGCCGCCCTTGGAGGATCGCCTTCTTCACATCGCCGATGGCCCTGGCGATGCGGATCTCACGGGGGCAGGCCTGGGTGCAGTCGAAGATGGTGCGGCAGCGCCACACGCCCTCCCCCTCGTTCAGGATCTCCAGCCGCTCATCCGGCAGCCGTCGCCCATCGATGATGGGGTGTGGGCACGAGCTTCAACTCGGGACGAGTTGGCGCTGCCGCAGCCGCAGTGGCGAGGCCTCGCCCGTCCAGCACAAAGCCATGCTCGCGCTTCATCGAAGCCGACCTGGTCAGCCAGGGGGCGAGGGGTGCTACCGATCATGTTGCGCTGGCCCGGAGATCAAGCCGGATCGGCCCCTGCGCCTCCAGCCCGCGGATGAACAGATTGCCACTGATGGTAGCCGCCCCGTCGTAGGTACCGTATCCGCAGAGCGCGTAGCCATCACCGTCCACCACGCCCGAGAAGGCCAGCACTCCGGACGCGCCCAGTTCGCCACGCAGCGGGACGACCCGGGGCGGCCCCTGGTCGATGATCACGAAGCTCCCGTCCCAGGTGCTCTGCTGCTGCTGAGAGATGGAGAGCGTGTACGACACTCCGCCCTGGGTCTGTGTGAACGTAGAAAACTTGAAGCCAGGCATTTTTCACCTCCACATGCGGAAAGGGCAGTGATTTACTCCACTGTATAACCCCAATGATGCGCCCGCTTCACGACATGGTCAACAGGATCGAACAAGCCCCAGCCCGTGACGGTCGGGAGTGCCCGCGGTTTACGATGTGCGCCCGGCGGCTTGGCAGAAGAAGTTCAGCGGTGCAGGGTGTCGCTGGTGTGGGGTAGCGCGGGAGGGCACAGGCCAGGCGCGCAGTTGCCTGAAATGCGCAAATAGCCGGCTCAGGAGGTCATCGCCATCCATCCGCCCACGCCAGCGCCCCGCAGCAGCCCGGGCTCGCCCGTAAGCGAGCCGGCCCGCGCGGCGGATTGATCTCGCGTATCCGTCAGCCAACGGTCAGCCGTGGGCGGTGGCGGGCTGGCGGACGGGGATGTCGCGGCCGCCCTTGGAGGATCGCCTTCTTCACCTCGCCGATGGCTTTGGTGATGCGGATCTCGCGGGGGCAGGCCTGGGTGCAGTTGAAGATGGTGCGGCGGCGCCACACGCCCTCGAAGTCGTTCAAAATCCCAGCCGCTCGCCTCGTGGCGCGAGTGAACTCGGCAGATCTGCGCATACGCGAGCCTTCGGCACAGGCGCGCCGTCCGCATCGCGGACGGTGCCGACGATGGACACGTGGCCCGGGGGGCCGGCCATGGGCCTGTGCGCCGGCGGGCGCACGAGCGGAGCGCAGGCGTCCGCTGCAGCCCGGTCAGACGTGCTGCTCAGGAAGTGTGCTGCCCGAGCTCTTGGGCCAGCCCGATGAGAATTCCTTCGGGCCCCCTGATGTAGCAAAGCCGATACGTGTCCTGATAGGTGACCACTTCACCGACGAGCTCCGTGCCGTGCTTGCGGAGCCGGGCGAGCGTATCGTCGATGTCCTGCACGGTGAACATGACGCGCAGGTAGCCGAGAGCGTTCACCGGAGCGTTGCGGTGATCGGCGACGACGGGCGGGTTGAGGAATCGCGAAAGTTCGAGCCGGCTGTGACCATCCGGGGTGCGCATCATGGCGATCTCGACGCGCTGAGTCCCCAGTCCGGTGACGCGCCCGGCCCACTCTCCTTCGATCGTGGCTCGCCCTTCGAGCTCGAGTCCAAGCTCGGTGAAGAACTCGATGGCGGCATCGATGTCTTCTACCACGATGCCGACGTTGTCCATTCGCTTGACCGTCATGGTGTCTCCGTGGCGTCTACACGACACAAGGTTCAG
>DATABT010001007.1:0-13867 GCA_036259455.1 Longimicrobium sp.
CCGGGCGAGTAGATTTCTCAGTCGGCGCCACAGGTCCGTGCACCGGCAGCGATCACGCGGGCGCCTCCTTCGAAATGACAGCGGCGGCGCGAGCGACTTTCATCCCACAGGGTGCGCGTAGCGCCGAATGACTCAGGATGAGTCGTCCTCGGGAGGTTCAACCACACCCGCTCAGCCCTCAGGCGGCGGAGCGCGCCTCACGCCAGCGGGCGCAGAGGTCGCGCGCGGCGTCGGGCCAGTGCGGATGCTGGAACGTGAACCCCGCCTCCAGCAGACGGCCCGGAACCACGCGGCGGCTCTTGAGGATGAGTTCCGTCTCCGTCCGCATGAACGCGGCGCCGACCTCCAGCATCCACTCCGCCGCGGGAAGGCCCACGCGCGTGCCCCACGCCCGCCGCAGCGCGCGCATGAACTCCGCGTTGGGGAGCGGATGCGGAGACGCGACGTTCACCGCTCCGTCCATCTCTTCGTGCTCCATCAGCCAGCGGATGGCGCGCACGAAGTCCGCGTCATGGATCCACGAGACGTACTGCCGCCCGTTCCCCGCGCGCCCGCCCAGCCCGCGCCGCACGAGACCCAGCAGCGTGTCGAAGATGCCGCCGCGGTCCGGGCTCATCACCATCGCGCTGCGCAACTTGACCTTGCGCGTGCGCGGCGTGTCGGCCTCGTCCAGCGCGCGCTCCCACGCCGTCGCCACGTCGATGCTGAAGCGCCACGTATCCGGCGCCCCCGCCTCGCGCCCGCCGATGATCCCCGTCGCCTCGTCGTTGGGCGCGTCCAGGCGGTGCGCGTAGATGGTCGCCGTGCTCGCCTGCAGGCAGACGCGCGGCGGATCCGCGGCGCGCGCGATGGCCTCGCCCAGCACGCGCGTGGAAACGACGCGTGATTCCGTGATCAGCCGGCGGTTCTCCGGCGTGTAGCGGCAGTTGACGCTCCGCCCCGCCAGGTTGATGACCGCGTCCGCGCCCTCCAGCTCCGCCGTCCACGCGTCGGCCGTCGCCGCGTTCCACGCCACGGTTCGCCACGGCGCCGCCCGCGGCTGGCGTGTGAGCACCACGACATGGTGGCCCTCGCCGTGAAAGGCGCGGGCGAGCACCGTCCCCACCTGCCCGCTGCCGCCAGGGATCACGATCTTCACGCGGACTCCATCACGGCGTCGGGCGCGCGCTCCGGCGCCGCTTCTCCGGCGCCAGGGACAGCTCTAATCAGCGTGGAGAGGCGCCTGGTAGCGGCCGTCCACGTTTCATCCGATTTCGCGAGTCGATCCACACGCGCAGGTCGTTCGTGCGCAGCGCATCGGCCAGCCGCTGCGCGCGATCCGCGTCCGCGCGGTCGTAGCTGAAGAAGACGTCGTACTCGGGCCGGGCGGCCTGCGTGTCTGTCATGCGGAGATGGGATGCATGCTCCCGATCGGACCAGCCTGGCGGGCGCGGCCGGCGCTTCCCGGCCGCACGCACCTCGTTCAGGATTGGAGGGACGCGATCCGCGGTTTCCCCGCGGTCGCGCTACTCGTCCGGGTCCACGCGGTCCCAGCCGCGGACGTAGCGCAGCACGGTGTGGTTCTGCACGCAGCTGAACCAGCGGTCGTGCATGGCGCGGCCGTCGGGGGTGTTGGTGAGCCACTCGCGGAACGCGCTGGGGCCCTCCATGTCGGGCCAGTACGCCTCGTTCACGTACTTGGGGCGGTTGTGCACGGGGCGGGGATGCGTGTAGCTGCCCTCGAACCCGTCCGCCAGCAGCCAGGTGCTGCGGTCCGAGCAGCCGAAGCGCCTGGCCGCCTGGGCCAGGCCCGTGTCCAGCCACTCCACGAACTCGCGCTCGGCCACGCCGCGCTTTACGTCGAACAGGTGCACCACACGGATCATCGCTTCCTCCCCATCACGAGCTGCACGAGCTTGCGCAGCGGGTCGTAGTGCCGGTCCACCACCCGCTCCTTGAGCGGGATGATGGCGTTGTCGGTAATGGTGATGTGCTCGGGGCACACCTTCGTACAGCACTTGGTGATGTTGCAGTAGCCGATGCCGTGCTCGTCCTTGAGGTCCGTCACCCGGTCCTCCACGTCCAGCGGGTGCATCTCCAGCGCGGCGGCCTGGACCAGGAAGCGCGGCCCGATGAACTCGCCGTGCTTGTGATGGTCGCGCAGCACGTGGCACACGTCCTGGCACAGAAAGCACTCGATGCACTTGCGGAACTCCTGCACGCGGTCCACGTCGCGCTGGTCCATGCGCCAGGTTCCGTCCGGGGCGTCGGGCGCGCGCGGCTTGAAGGGCTTGAGGCGCTTCTTGACCTTGAAGTTCCACGAGACGTCCGTCACCAGGTCGCGGAGCGGCGGAAAGGCGCGCATCGGCTCCACGGTGACGGGCTTGTCCAGGTCCAGGTCGTTCAGTCGCGTCATGCACATCAATTTCGGCATGCCGTTGACCTCGGCGCTGCAGCTGCCGCACTTGCCGGCCTTGCAGTTCCAGCGCACGGCCAGGTCGTTGGCCTGCTCCGCCTGGATCTGGTGGATGGCGTCCAGCACCACCATCCCCTCGCTGACCTCCGTCGTGTAGTCCTGCAGGGCGCCGCTGTCCGCGTCGCCGCGCCAGACGCGGAAGGTGGCGCGGCGGCGCACGCTGGACGCGGTCCGCTCGCTCTTGGCGGCCGCCGCGGCGCCCGCGCGCACCGACTCCAGCCCCTCGGACGTGGCCCGCCCCGCCTGCGTCTCCGTTGTGCTCATCGGTTCTCCTCGATGATCTGCTGCAGCTCGGCCGGCAGCGGCGGAATGGGCTCGCGCATCATCTGCATCTCCCCGTCCGGCCCCTTGCGGAGCACCAGGTTGAAGGTGCCGTAGGCGTTGTCCTTCTCCGGATAGTCGTCGCGAAAGTGGCCACCTCGGCTCTCCCGGCGCTCCAGCGCGCCGCGGGTGACCGCCTCGCTCACCGTGAGCAGGTTGGCCAGGTCGATGGCCGTGTGCCATCCGGGGTTGTACTCCCGGTTGCCGCCCACCCCCACCCGCGCCGCGCGGGCCTTGAGCGCCTGCAGCCCCTCCAGCGCGCGCACCATCTCCTCCTCGCGGCGGACGATCCCGACGAGATCCTGCATCATCTCCTGCAGGTCGTGCTGCACCTGGTACGGCCCCTCGCCCGTGGTCCCGCGGTCGAACGGCTCCAGCGCCAGGCGCATCGCATCGTCCACCTCCGCCGGATTCGAGTCGCCGGGCCCGTTCTCCGAGGCGAACCGGGCGGCGTGCTCCCCCGCGCGCTTGCCGAAGACGAGGAGGTCCGAAAGCGAGTTGCCGCCCAGCCGGTTGGCGCCGTGCAGCCCCGCCGCGCACTCGCCGGCCGCGAACAGGCCGGGGACGGTGGACATCTGCGTGTCGCCGTCCACGCGAATGCCGCCCATCACGTAGTGCGTCGTCGGGCCCACCTCCATGGGCTCGGCGGTGATGTCGATGTCCGCCAGCTGCTTGAACTGGTGGTACATGCTCGGCAGCTTCCGGCGGATGTGCTCCGCCGCGCCGGGCAGCTTCTCCTTGATCCACGCGATGTCCAGGTACACGCCCCCGTGCGGCGACCCGCGCCCCTCGCGCACCTCGCGCACGATGCAGCGCGCCACGTGGTCGCGCGTGAGCAGCTCCGGCGGGCGGCGGGCGTCCTTGTCGCCCTGCGTGTATCGCCACCCCTCCTCGGGGTTGTCCGCCGTCTGCCCGCGGTAGTTCTCGGGGATGTCGTCGAACATGAAGCGGCGGCCCTGGCTGTTCAGCAGCACGCCGCCCTCGCCGCGCACGCCCTCCGTCACCAGGATGCCGCGCACGCTGGGCGGCCACACCATCCCCGTGGGATGGAACTGCACGAACTCCATGTCCATCAGCGCGGCGCCCGCGTGGTACGCCAGCGCGTGTCCATCCCCCGTGTATTCCCACGAGTTGCTGGTGATCTTGTACGCGCGCCCGATCCCCCCCGTCGCCAGGACCACGGCGCCGGCGCGGAACAGGCGAAAGCGCCCCCGCTCGCGGTCGTAGCCCAGCGCGCCCGTCACCCGCCCGTCGTCCTTCAGCAGCGTGACGACGGTGACCTCCATGTGCACGTCGATGCCCTGGTGAACGCCGTGGTCCTGCAGGGTGCGGATCATCTCCAGCCCCGTGCGGTCCCCCACGTGCGCCAGGCGCGGATACCGGTGCCCGCCAAAGTTGCGCTGCAGGATGCGCCCGTCCGCCGTGCGGTCGAAGAGCGCGCCCCACGCCTCCAGCTCGCGGATGCGGTCCGGCGCCTCGCGCGCGTGCAGCTCCGCCATCCGCCAGTTGTTCAGGTACTGGCCGCCGCGCATGGTATCGGCGAAGTGCACCTTCCAGCTGTCGCGCTCGTCCACGTTGGCCATGGCCGCCGCGGCGCCGCCCTCGGCCATCACCGTGTGCGCCTTGCCCAGCAGGCTCTTGCAGACCAGGCCCACGCGCACGCCCGCCGCGGCCGCCGCGATGGCCGCGCGCAGCCCCGCCCCGCCGGCGCCGATCACCAGCACGTCGTGCTCTACCGTGTCGTATCCCGCCATCAGAGGATCCTCCAGTCGGTCCAGATCCCCATGGAGCAGAGACGGATGTAGATGTCGCTGAACGCCACGCTGATCAGGCTGGCCCACGCCCACTTCATGTGGCCGCGGTTCAGCTTGCTGCACCCCTCGTAGCAGGCGAGCTGCACGGGATGCTTCGAAAGCTGGTCCTTGCGCCCGCCCACCAGGTGGCGCAGCGAGTGGCATCCCAGCGTGTAGCCGCTCAGCAGGATGACGTTCGCCACCAGGATCAGCGTCCCCACCCCGATGCCGAACTCGCCCTCGCCGGTGATCCCGTCCACGAACCACATCGCCTTGAGCGCGTCATAGGCGAGGATGAAGATGAACACGAGGGCGATGTACAGGAAAAACCGATGCGCGTTCTGCAGCACCAGGGGAAGCGTGCGCTCGCCCCAGTAGCTGGTGCCGCGCGGCTCGCCCACGGCGCAGCTGGGCGGATCGGCCCAGAACGCCTTGTAGTACGCGCCGCGGTAGTAGTAGCAGGTAAAACGAAAGAGCCCGGGAAACGGCAGAATGAGCAGCGCGGGGCTGAACGGCAGCCACCCCGGCCACCACCGCGGCTGGGGCCCGAACCACGCGTGGTGCGAGCTGCCGAACAGCTCGGGCGAGTAGAAGGGGCTCAGGTACGGGCCGAACGTGTAGTGCGCGTTCTGGAACGCGGCCCAGGTGGCGTAGACGACGAAGCTCGCGAGGATGGTGAAGGTCACCGCCGGCTGCACCCACCAGGCGTCGGGGCGCGCGGTCTGGCCAAAGCGCCGGGGCGGCGCCAGGACGGGCAGGGTCCTCATCAAAATCCCACACTCCTTGAGGGCGGGCGAGCGGTGTCACGGCGTGCATCCGCGCCGGGCGTGGATCGGGCGCGCGGCGGGTGCCGTGTAGATGGGTACGGCCTAAGATGCGCCATGCCCCCCGCCCGGACAAGAATTTTCGAAATTCGATGGACGGGCGGTGGTTTCCCCCGCCGGTGTAGCCGCTATACCTTGCGGGCGACACGGCGCCGCCCCCGCGCGGCACCTTCGACGGAGTCTGACTCACACCGATGAACGGGAGGACCGACATGGCCGCGATTCTCTCCGCCGGCCGCGGAATCCGGATCGCTGGATGGATGATGGTCGCGCTCGCCGCCGCGTGCGGCAACGCGGACGGGCGCACGCCGCCCGACGCGCGCGCCGAGGGCGCGAGCCCGTCGCCGCAATCCGAAGCCGCGGACCTGGCACAGGTGACGGTGCGCGGCGTCACGGGGAACTACGACCTGGGCGACTACTTCATCACGGGCGAGGTGGTGAACGGGCTGGACGTTCCCATCTACGACGTGGAACTGGAGGTGGTCTACCGCGGCGCCGGCGGGGCCGAACTGGCGCGGGAGGATGCCGCGGCCGTGCTCGTGCGCGTGGAGCCGGGAGGCACGGCGCCGTTCGCCGACACGCGCTACGCCGCACCGGAAGGCATCACCGCGCGCGAGGTGGCGGTGACGAAGTTCTCGCGGCAGGGGCTGGATTACCGTCCGCTCGCCATCTCCAACGTCCAGTCACGCGCCGGCATCACGGGCGCCGTCGTCACGGGCCAGGCGCGCAACGACGCCGGCGTGCCGCTCAACTCCATCAAGCTGGTGACCTCCTTCCGCAACGCCGCGGGCGAGGTGACCGGCGTCTTCTTCGATTATCCCGTCACCGGCACCATGGCCCCCGGCCAGACCGTGGACTTCACGGTGGAGACGATGGACGACTCCGTCGCCGGGGACAGCGTGACGGTGCAGGGCGAGGGGCAGGCGCGGCGGTAGTGATGCGGTGATGGGGTGAACGGGTGAGTGGAGGTCCGGCGGGTGCGGTGTGGTGGCAGGTCCGGGATGGCGGCGTCGCAGGTGACGGAGATCAGAAGGAGGATGACGCCGCGTCGCATGAATCTGGTTCTCCGCGCACGCGATGGATCAGCGGGTTCAGGCCAGCCCCGAAAGGTGCGCCCATAGCGCCAGCAGCACGCCGGCCAGGTACGCCATGATGATGAACGCCGTCCACCGCACCGCCCTGCCCCGCCGCCGCAGCGGCCCGTTCGCCGCCACCCAGGCCACGACGAGCGACGCCGGCCAGGCGAGGGTGATGATGAGCGCCGCGGGCCACGCCCCGTCGTCCAGGTCCGTGAAGCGCCCGCCCATCATCAGCCGCACCCACGGCACGCACAGCTCGTAGATCACCGCGCCCGGGATGCCCATCAGCGCGATCCCGCCAAACGCGAGCAGCCCCGCCACGACGGTCACGATGATCATCCCGCGCGGCCGCTCCCGCCCGGCGGGCGAGCGGAGGAACCAGATGAGCGCGGCCAGCGCGAGCAGCCAGGCAGCCGCGGGAGCGAGGATCCACATCTGCTTCAGGATGCTTCCAGCTGCGGCGCAAATACCGCGAGGGGATCAGGAGATCGTGCGGTCGAGCGGTGACGTGATCTCCTGAGTCATCCGGCGCTAGCGCCCCTGCCGGATGAAAGTCGCGCGCGCTGCAGCTGTCATTTCGAAGGAGGCGCCCGCGTGATCGCTACCGGTGCAGGAACCCGTGGCGCCGACCGAGAAATCTACTCGCCCGGGCAGGTGCCGCGCCCCGCCTCGAGGGACCTTGCCCGGGTCCCTTCATTCAGGGGGGAGTGCAGCGCCCGAACGAAGGCTCTCCTGTCCTCCAGCGTGGGACTGGCTCCATGCCGCAGCACCAGCCCTTCGCGTATGCCCGCAAGGTCCTTCGGTCGGCGCCACAGTTGCTGCGAGTGACGCAGTTGCGGCGTGACGCCGCCCTCAGGATGACGTCCCTGGCGAGAGTTCAGAAACCACCTCTCAGCCTCAGGACGCGTCAGTCCTGCGGCCGGCCGGGGAGCAGCGGCTCCATCTCCACGTTGCGCGGGCCGCCTTCGTCGCAGACGGCGTAGGTGCCGGCGGGGTACAGCGTCACTCCGGCGTGCTCGCCGCGCGCGTTCAGCACGTAGAACTGAATGCCGAAGCTGGGCGTGCCGCGGCTGTTCAGCAGCCGGCGCTCCACCGTGTTCTGCACGATGCGGCGCAGCCCTTCCATCCCCGCGTCCCTGGGCGACATCCCGCGCCGCAGGTTCTCCACGATCAGGTACGACGTGAGGTTGTACAGGTTCGCCTCGCCGCGCCCCGTCGATCCCGCCGCGCCGGCGGCGTTGTCCACGTACAGCCCCGCGCCCAGGATGGGCGAGTCGCCCACGCGGCCGGGAATCTTCCACGCCAGCCCGCTCGTGGTCGTGGCGCCGCAGATGTCGCCTCGCGCGTTGATGGCGTTGCAGTTGATGGTGCCGTAGTAGTGGTTGGGGTGGATGAGCCCCTCCGCCACCATCCGCAGCCCCGCCTGGTGCCCGGCCTGCGCGCGCCGCTCGGGGTCCAGGTAGCGCGCCGGGTCCGTGCGCCGCTTCCATTCCAGCCACAGGCGGCGCGACTCCGGCGTGTTCAGGTCGTCCTCGATGGTGAACCCCATCTGCCGCGCGAACCGCTGCGCATCCCGGCCCACGAGCAGGTGGTGGTCGGTGTTGTCCATCACCGCCCTGGCCACCAGCGACGGCGTGCGCACCCCCTCCAGCGCCGCGACGGCACCCGCGCGCTTGCGGGGCCCGTGCATCACCGACGCGTCCAGCGTGACCACGCCCTCCGCGTTGGGAAGCCCGCCGAACCCCACGCTGGTGTCCGCCGGGTCCAGCTCGTTGAGGTTGACGCCGGCGATGATGGCGTCCAGCACGTCGGCGCCGCCCGTCATCCGCGTGAACGCCGTCTCCACGGCCGCCATCTGCCCGCCGTTGCGGTACTCGTTGCCGTTGCCCGACGCGATCACCACCGGCCGCACGTCACCGCGGACGATGACGGCGGGCGCGCCGGAAAGCGGAGCGGGAAGCGCGGCCGCCACGCGCGCGGCGGCGCCCGTGCGAACGAAGTCGCGGCGTGTGATGGGGATGCTCATCGATGGAGACGGATCAGGGGGTGAGGGGGAAGGATTGCAACGGCAGGCTAGCCGCCGGACCGCCGGGCGGCAAGTCCCGGGCTGCTTGACGCGCGGCCGGGGGGGCACCCGCGGGCGAGCATCGCCTCCCACGCGTCCGCCACGGCGGAGAGCCGGAACTCGGGATTTCCCCTCACCTGGATGCGGCCGTTCGCCCTCCAGGCGATGATGCGCCGGATGACGCCCTCCGCGTCGTCCAGGTCCATCACCTCGTCCAGGTGCGAAGCGATCTCGACGTTGGCGCCCAGCGAACCGCTGATCCAGGGCGTCCCCACCGCGTCGGCTTCTGCGTGTACGATGCCGAAGGTCTCGGGATAGACCCGGTTGTAGTGCAGCACCATGAACGCGCCGCGAAGCTCGCGGATCACCTGCTTCCACGGCAGGCACCCGAGTTCCACCACGCGGCCGGAGCGCTCGTACGCCACGACGTGGTACCCGGGGTTGGCGACGTACAGGCGCACGCTGCGCAGCTCCGGGTAGTCGGCAAAGCGCGCGAAGAACGCCAGGGTGTCCTCCAGACCCTTGTGGGGGCTGGAAAAGAACAGGAACTTGTCCGGGTCCACCGGCGTGCCGTCGGGGTGAAGGTCGTCGGGGATGGGGTTGTAGATGCGCTCGGTGGCGATGTCGTCCATGATGCCGTTCGCCAGCAGCCTGAGCATGAACGCGTGCCGGTGCCATTCGCTCACCACCACCGCGGTGCCGCCGTTGCGCACCAGGGCTTCAGCCTGCTCCCCGACCTCGTTTCGCGCGAAGAAGTCCTGATACCACGCGTACCCCCTGGACGCGGGCCACTGCCGCGACGTAGAGCTCAGGATGGCCGCGTCCCGGAACGCCACCACGTGCGTGGGATCGAACGCGTCGTTCGTCCTGAACGGCGTGTGCTCCACGCCGTTGATGTCGGCGCGCTCGGTCCGGTTGTGCTGCGTGATGCGCACGTGGTGGCCGCGGGCCGCAAGTGCCTCGGCAACCCGCGTCACGCTGCTCTCGCTGCCACCCTGTGGCCGGGTTTCCAGGGTGTGCCCATCGTACGGCCGGGGGCACACGCGGTCGACAAACAGAATGCGATGCATGATCCACCATCCTGTTGCGGGTTCTGGACACCTCCACTGCGACGTCCCCTTAGGAACGCAAAAAACGTACGACAATCCGGCTGTTCTGGCGATTCATCGCGCGTTTTCTGGTGTTCCCGATCCTGATTGGTGAAGGATTAGAACCGCGTGAGCGGCAGGCGTAGTTCACAAAACAGGCGGCTTCAGGGATGAAGCAGGCGCTTTTCGACACCACCGCCCGACGCTGTGCGAATCGGCGGGCGAGTCCATGTCGGGCGGGCTCACGTCGAGGCGGATAACCGAGCGATGACTCCGTGAGTCATCCGGCGCCGCGCGCACCTTGTGCGATAAACGGCAGTTCTCCCCCTCCACGGGTTCCTGCAACGGCAAAGCTCGCGCGGGCGCTTCCTTCGAAATGACAGCCGTGGCGAGCGACTTTCGTCCGGCAGGCTGCGCGTAGCGCCGGATGACTCAGGAAATCACGTCAGCGTTCGTGAACCAGGGATCAGCCGGACGACGAATTCGCGCGCTCGATGGCGGTGGGGGCGGAGAGCAGGATCTCCCAGCGGATTACGTGCTGCCGGATGGCGCTCGCGTGGCAGCCGGCGCACAGCACGCGGCGCGGCTTGCCGGCGGTGACGTACACCTCGCCGCCGCCGCACCGTTTGCACGTCTCGGACGCGGCGGGATCGTCGCGGCAGAGGAAGGGGGTGCGGTGCGGACCCTCGGTGGACGGGAGCGCCGCCGCCAGCCGCGTGAGCTGGTCCAGCGGAAATCGGTCGGGGCTCACCTCCAGCGACCGCAGCCCGCGCAGCGCCGCCAGGGGCGCGAGCGAGCCGTCGCGCACGCCGTCCATCCACAGGCTCAGATGGCGCAGGCCGGTGAGTGAGCGCAGCGGGGCGAGCGAATCGACCGTTTTCGCCGGCACCAGGTGCAGGCTGTTGAGCTGCGTGAGCCCGCGGAACGCGGAAAGGTCGTGCAGCCCCGTTGCGTTCAGGTACAGGTAGCGCAGACGCCGCATCCCCGGCAGCGGCCCCGGATCCGCGAGACGCCGCCCCGCGCCGATGTACGCGAACTCGAGCGCCGTCAGCCCCGCGACGGGCTCCAGCGACGAAAGGCGGGTGTCGTTCAGCAGGTACAGCTCGCGCAGCGTGGCCAGCCGTCCCACGTGCGGCAGCGTCCTGTCCGTGCACGCCGCCGCCCACAGCACCTCCAGCCGCGTGAATTCCAACATCCGCGCCATGTTCTTCGCGCGCGGCGTGAGGCTGGCGTACCGCGCGTCCGCGGGGATCTCGCGCAGGTCGGCGGAGACGACGCCAAAGTACGAGCCCGGCGCCGTCGGTCCCACGCACCGCATTCGCCACGAGGGGCGCCGGAACCAGTCGCGGGCCCCCCCGCCCTGCTCGATCAGCCGGCGCCGCGCCCGCCGGTCCCAGCCGGGCAGGTCGAAGAGCGCGAGCTCGTCTTCCGTGGCCCACGCCAGGTCCACGTGCACCGCGCCCGCGGGGGTGGCGCGCGCCTCGCCGGCCAGCTCGCGCGCCCGCTTTCGCGCGTACGCGGCCGCGCGGACCACGAACGCGCCCCACGGCTCGTCGTCCGCCCGCTCGCACCGCCAGCGCCGCGTGGGCGGGGGATAGTCGGCGTTCGGCGCGCCGCGCAGCCAGGGCTCCCACGGCACCTGCTTCGCTTCGCCGGACTCCGCGACGACCACGATCTCGCCCTGCACCACCGCCGCGCCCGCGTCTTCCAGGGCGCCGATGGCTTCGAACGCCTCCTCCCACGTCCACAGCGGCTTGTCCGCGCGCTGCTCCGACGCCAGGTCAAAGCGGAGCTCGCGCGGCACGGTACATTCGTGCGCCGGGTCGGTGAGGAGGTGGATGGGGATCATCGGCATCGCCACTTCAGGGACGGTGGATCATCCGCGGCCGGGAACCTCTCTGACGCGCGGACGATCCCCATCGTCAAATCTCGTGCAGTTCGGGATGGGATGTGTCGAACCTAACAGAAACAGTCACAAAACGGAAGCTAGCCCGGTTGCGAATTGCGTGTCAAACAGACACGGAGTGGCACGCGGATTGCAAATTCCCCGGGCAGAACCCCGCGGCCCGGGACGCGGGCAAGTCCAACAGTCACAGTTGCTTTGCTCACAAAGGAGGTAACTATGGCGATCATGCCCTATCGACCGTCGGCGGATCTGTTCCGTCCCCTGTTCGAGGATTTTCTCACCCCGCTGAGCGGGTGGGGCGGCCGCATGGGCCAGATGGCGCGCATTCCGAGCGCCGACGTGATCGAGACGGAGAACGACATCCGCGTGGTGATGGAACTGCCGGGGATGTCGGCCCGTGACGTGAACGTGGACCTGGAAGGCAGCGTGCTCACCGTCAGCGGCGAAAAGCGCGAGGACCGCACCGAGGGCGACGAGCGCAGCACCTGGCACCTTGCGGAGCGCCGCTACGGCAGGTTCAGCCGCAGCCTCATGCTCCCGCGCGAGGTGGAGCAGGACGGCGTGCAGGCCCGCTTTGACGACGGCGTGCTGACCATCACCGTCCCCAAGACGGAGAACGCCCGCCGCCGCCGCATCGAGATCGGCGGCAACGGCCAGCAGCGGCTGGAGAGCGGCGAAACCAGGCGCGGGTGATCCGCGCGGCACACGCCGCGGACGCGGGGAGCCGGAGGCACTTGCCTCCGGCTCCTTTTCCTTCCCCCGCAGTCACGGGGACGCGGGTGCAGACCGCATTCGGTCAGCCATACCCTTATCGTCTTGCGCCACAAACCGCCTGCCGCCATGTTCGCCTGGCGAGCCGTGGCAGTCCGTTTCCGTCGCGAAGCATGTCTCGGGGGGCGACAAAGGCGCCATCCCGGAATCGTCGATCACGTCACCAGGAGTAACGATGCGGAAGATGAAGCTCGACCCCGAAACGCTGGCCGTGGAATCGTTCCGTACGGCCGGCGACGCCCACGCGGGCGGCACGGTGAACGCGTACGACGCGCCCACTCCGCCGTACGACTCGTGCGGCTGCACCACCGGCGCGTCGTACATCGCCAGGTTCTGCCCGCCGCCGTCCACGCGAACCACCTGCCGCAGGTAGTGAATCGGCGGCGGACGTTCGCCGCCGCCAGGTGAGCCGACGCGAAGGGCCGGCATCCTGGGGGGTGCCGGCCCTTGCCCCTTCCCCACGTGCGACGGATCAATGCCGCGCCGATCCGGTCGGGAAGCCTGCTTGCCGGTCACCCGTCCGCCCGCAGCCGCTCCAGCGCTTCGATGAGCGCGCGCAGCCTGGCGGGCTCGAGGCGGCCGAAGCGCTCGCGGATGGCGCCCTCGATGGTGCCGTCCAGCGACGACAGCAGCTGGCGCCCCGCGTCGGTGATGGACAGGCGCAGCGTGCCGGTGACCAGGCCGCGCGTGCGTAGCGCGTGCACCAGCGCGGGAAATCGCTCCGTGTCGTGGATCATCCGCTTGCGCACCTCGGACGACGGGTGCCCCTCCGCGCCGGCGCCGCGCAGGATGCGCAGGATGTTGAACGTGTCGCGGTTGAGCCCCGCCGGCTGCAGAATGCCGTCCGTCCACTGCTCCAGAAAGTGCCCCGTGCGCTGGATGTTCAGCGCCGCCTCCACCTCGAGCGAGGCGAAAGGCTTGCTGTTCTGCAGTTCCGCGTTGATCAGACCGGACATAGGCTTTCCGCGGGAGGTAGGGAAGTCGGTTCACGGCAGGCGCATGCCGGATGATACGGCCGTTTCACCGCCCCGGCAACATCTGTTTTCCCACATTTCCGTCCGGATCCGCCTGCGCGGCACCCTCCATCCCCGTGGAGGGCGACAGGTCGGTAACGTGATGGGCCGGGACGATGCGTCGTCGTTCGCAAGAAGCACGCGTCCCTGCGCCAACCGCGAGCTTCAGCGCGAAAGCGTTGATCAGCATCGGTTTGTGGATTGCGGACGCAATCCGCGATCTGCTCCCGACGTGTTCCGTTGCGATGCACGGCGTTCGCGGCCGCGACACGGAGGCCACCAGAGAGGCCGGCACCGGCGCACGGGCGGCGGAATCGTCAGGATCGAAGAAACCGGCCCGGCGGCATCGTCGCCGCCGGGCCGGTTTCTTCGAGCCTGGAGATTCCGCCGCCCGGCGCCGGCGACCGGGAGAACTTCTGCTGGTGGCTCGAGCGGGGGCTGGAGAAGTTCGGGCGGTACACGCCTGGCTCATCGCGTGGACATTTCATTTACAAAACAAAGTCGGGCGAGCTCTACCGGGTGCAGCGTCTCACGGGTATGCCCCCGGCGGAG
>DATABT010001008.1:0-3257 GCA_036259455.1 Longimicrobium sp.
CCGGCCGTGACGGCCGCCGGCGCATCGACGCGCGCGGCCGGCGACGCCGCGCGAGTGGCCACGGCCGCCGGAAGCGCCGGCATGGCCCCGGCGGTCTGCGAGGGGAAAGGCGCCGCGGGCGCGGCGGAGCGCGCCACGGCCCGGATGGGAACGATCGCGAGCATGGCGAGGGCCACCGCGCCGGTGGCGAGCACGCGGCCGCGGAGCGACGGCGAGGAGGTACGGTCGAGCATGGTGAGTCTCCGTTTGAGATTCTGGAACGACCACGCCGCTCCTGCGGCGGAGAACGTGGCGGTTCGGCGTGACACCCCGAGGGCCAGCAGCATGCGGCCGTAGCCCTGCGGGGATGCGCCCAGCGTGGTGAGAACGGCCTCGTCGCAGGCGGCTTCGCGCCAGAACGCGTACTCGCGGGCGGCAAGACGGGCGAGTGGATGGAAGAAGAAGCAGCGCTCGGCGGCTGCCGGCACGCAGCCGAGCCACACGTCGCCGCGCTTGAGGTGCGCGAGCTCGTGGCAGAGCGCCATGCGCTGCTGGTCGGCCGAGAGCGCGGCAAACCCGTCGGCCGGCACCAGGATCACGGCCCGGCGCCCGCCGATGACCAGCGGCGTCCCGACCTCCGCCGACACCCTGACGTCCGCCGTTCGACGCAGGGCGAGCCGGCCTGAGAGCTCGCGAACGATCGCGTGCAGCCCCTCGTCCCCGGGCAGGGATCGCGAAACCACCGCCCGCGTGCGCCGCCAGCTCTGCACCGTCCGCAGCAGGGAGAGTCCCAGCCCCAGCGCCCACACGCCGACGACGATGGCGGTCCAGGGGATCTCCGGCGCGCCGGGATCGCGGGCCGGCAGGGAGGCGGGGCGGGCGCCGTCGCCGGCGGCCTGCGGAGGCGGGAGGGGCGTGCCGGCTGGCACGCCCGCCTCGGCGCCCGGCGCGTCCACCGCGGCGCGGGGAAGCACGGGCACCCCGATCGGCGAGAGCCAGACGAGCGAGACGACGAACTTCGCGGCCACGCACCACCACAGGAGGGCCCGGACACCAGGCGACAGCCGTGGCAGCGCCCGGCAGACCAGCCAGATCCCGGCGGCGAGCACCGCCCCTTCGAGCGACGCACGGACGAGGAGGGGGAGCATCAGCCGTCCTTTCGGTGTGCGGCGTCCAGGCGCGCGACGATGCGCTCCAGGTCCTGCCGCTCGCTGTCGGAGAGCTCGGGCGCCTCGGACAGGTAGGCCAGGAACGGCGAGACGGATCCGTCCAGGCTCCGCTCCACGAACCGCTGCACCGCGTTCTTGAGCAGGTCCGCGGACGACGCACAGGCGCGATAGCGAAACACGCCGTCCGCCATCTGGCGGGACAGGTACCCCTTCTTCCGCAGCCGCTCCATCATCGTCAGCACGGTGGACCGCGCGAGTCCGCGGCTGGTGCCGAACTCCTCGACGGCCTCCGCAACGCTGGCGCTGCCGCGGTCGGCGATGTGCCGGACCAGGGCCAGCTCCTGGTCGCCGATGGTGGATTCACGGTCCATGGTGTCTACGGTTGTCGTCACGGGTCCGCGACAGGGGTGACTACACGTGTCGTCAGCGGACATGATATGCGTGCCTACACGAGTAGTCAAGGCCGGGGGTCGGGGCAGGGGGCGATGGTCACCATGCGCCCCGCACGCGCAGCGCCACCTGCAGGTGTATCGTTGGATGGACCTCGCGCGCAAAACGTTGGTCGCCGCGGGCGTGCCCGTCGTTCATCGGAGCCCGCCGCCTGAGGAGGGATCCGGGGCGCTTCCATGTACGGCGGAGGGCGGGCGCGTCTCAGTTTGAAACGGCATGGGTCATCCGCACCATGCGCGCACGGCGGCCGACGCGCATCATGCGCCCTCCGGGAGAACCGCCGTTCGGCGGCGCGCCCGGGCCATGACCGCAGCAACCTGTTCCAGAGCCAACCAGGACATCCGCACCGCGTCCGCCGCCCGGCGGAATGGCGAAAGGGATTGCCCGATGACGGAACGAGGGACGATGAAGCGACGAATCCACGCTGCGCTCTTCGCGTGTACCCTGCTGGCCGCCCCGGCCGCCGCGCAGCACCAGCACGGAGGGGCGCCCGCCGCCGCGGCCGACACCGTGCCGCTCTACGACAACCTGGGGACCCACCATTACGCCGTCAGCAGCCGGGTGCCGGGGGTGCAGGCGTACTTCGACCAGGGCCTGCGCCTGTACTACGCCTTCAACCACGCCGAGTCCGCCCGCGCCTTTGCGCAGGCGGCGCGTCTGGACCCGGAGTGCGCCATCTGCCACTGGGGCGTGGCCATGACCTACGGTCCCAACATCAACGCCCCCCTCGACTCCGCCGGCTCCGCCGCGGCGCACGCCCACGTGCGCGAGGCCCTGGCGCGCGAGGCGCACGCCGGCGAGCGGGAGCGCGGCCTCATCCGCGCCCTGGCCGTACGGCACGCCGCGGCGCCGCCGGCGGACCGCGCGCCGCTGGACAGCGCCTACGCGCGGGCCATGGGGGAGTTGGCGGCCCGCTGGCCGGACGACGACGAGATCGCCACGCTGTACGCCGAGGCGATGATGGACCTGCGCCCGTGGCAGTACTGGACGCGCGACGGCCACCCGCAGCCGGGGACGGACGCGATTCTCGCCAGCCTGGAGCGGGTGATCGGGCGCAACCCGGACCACCCGGGCGCCTGCCACTTCTACATCCACGCGGTCGAGGCGGTGCACCCCGCGCGCGCCGTCGCCTGCGCCGAGCGGCTGGCGGCGCTCATGCCCGGCGCCGGGCACCTGGTCCACATGCCGGGGCACATCTACATCCGCGTGGGGCGTTACGCCGACGCCATCCGCGCCAACGAGCACGCCACCCACGCGGACGAGACCTTCGTCCGCGACCAGCAGCCGGGGGTGGGCGTCTACACGGTGGGCTACGTTCCGCACAACTACGACTTCCTCGCCTTTGCCGCTTCGATGGCGGGGCGGCGGGCGCAGTCGGTGCAGGCGGCGCGGGCGATGCCCGGGCTGGTGCCGGAGGAGATGCTGCGGGTGCCCGGGATGCGGTTCATGCAGCACCACCTGACGCGCCACCTGCAGGTGCTGGCGCGCTTCGGGATGTGGGACGAGATCCTGGCCGTCCCCGCCCCGCCGGAGCTGCCACCCATCGTGGCCCGGCCATCGGGATCGCTTGTCAGCGTCACATTGTAATCCTTGACGACCCGGGGCAGGACTTCGGTCTCGACAAACGTCGTGTACGTCTCGGAGACCGTATCGTACTCC
>DATABT010001009.1:0-1765 GCA_036259455.1 Longimicrobium sp.
GCGACGGATGGATCCGGTCCGCCGGTCAGGAGGCCGGCACCGCGGCCTCGCGATGCAGGAAGCCGAAGTAGCCCAGCCCCGCGGCCAGCAGCGCGTGCAGCCAGATGTCGTTGCCGCCGATGGGCACCAGCCCGAACGTGGTGGGATCGACAAAGGCGAGCACGACGAGGACCAGGTAGATGACGGCACCGGCGCGATGGTATCCGCGCGACGCGCTGTAGCTGCGCGACGCCGCCAGCCCCCACGCGCCGAACGCCAGGTGGACAAGGTTGTGCAGCAGGTTCACGGGGAACAGGCCCAGCAGCCGGGGCGCGCTATCCATGTTCGCGTCCATCCCCATCCCGCCCGGCAGGAACAGACCCAGCAGCCCCACGAGCAGGAACACCACACCGAACACCATTGCCGCCTTCTGCGTCATCGTCTGCATCGCCCGCTCCTTCTGACTGGTGGATGGGAAGGATTCTTGCTCTGCGGAAGCGCAAGATAAGTGCACTGCGTCCAACAGGGGAGGGAAAAAATCATGCGGCGCTACGACGATCCTTTTCGGCGCGGATACCCCATGGCCCCGGACTGGGGGCGCCCGCACCCGCTGGACCCCAACTGGGCCGACGGCGAGTACCACGGCCTGCGCATGCAGCGGCAGCCCGGGCACGCCGCGTACGGCCTGCACCGCCAGGCGCACGAGCACGACCTGCAGGGGTACGGCGGGTTCGACGGCATCTACGACGAGGGCCCGGGCTCGTTCGATCGCCAGGGCATGTACCACCACCCGTACTTCGAGGGCCGGGTGCAGCACGGGCGCACCGCGGACGTGACGGCGATGGGTGGATACGACGCGGTGTACCGGCACGTGGAGAACGGCGGCGTGCCCCGCGACACGCGCTACCTGCGCCAGTACAACGCCGACAGCCCGGCGCTGCGCGGGCGCGGCGGCTACGACCGCCACTACGGGCAGGCGCCCGCCGGCGGCCGCGACGGCGAGCTGAGGCGCCCGGACATCTACGGACCGCGCACCGACGAGCGCGGCTACGCCGGATACAACCGCGGCGGCTTTGCCCCCGGGCAGGGCACGCAGGGACTGGACCCGCGGAAGTAGACAACGGGCTCCGTCGCAAAATCCCGCGGGTTGAAACCCGCGGCTGGAAAGGCCATAAGCCCCGCCCTGGGCGCGCTGCGCTTGCCCGGCGGGGCTTCACCTTCCGGGTAATTGGATCGGCTATCGCGAGTGCCACGTGGAGCCTGACTGGCTGCTCATCTACAAACCGCTTCCCGGCGCCATCCTGTTCGCCCGCACTGGCACGCATCAGGATCTTTTCGGCCGCTGACGGAACCACGCGGGATCTCTCCACCCACCCCCCCCGTTGCACGCGGCGCACGGCTCCTGCATGTTGGCCGGACCACACCCGAGCCACGTGAGGACCCGTGCGGATGCTTCGAATCGCAATTCCCGCGGCGCTGCTGATCGCGGCGCCGGCGCTGCGCGCGCAGGACCCGGCGTACTTTCAGCAGGGCGTAGACTACCGCATCGAGGCGCGGCTGGACGAGGACACGGACGTCCTGCACGGCCGCGCGCGCCTGCGCTACACCAACCGCTCGCCGCGCGCGCTGGACACGCTGTACATCCACCAGCACCTGAACGCCTTTCGCCCCAACAGCGCCTGGGCGCGGCGCGAGCTGGAGTACGGCGAGCGCCGCTTCACCGACCTGGGGCCGCAGGACCACGCGTTCGAGCGCTTCACGTCGGTGTCGGTGAATGGCGCCGCCG
>DATABT010001010.1:0-2326 GCA_036259455.1 Longimicrobium sp.
GATCCGGGAGCGGGCCGGTTACTCGGTGGCGGCGCCGGCGGGGAAGCGGACGCCGCTCAGGCGCCAGTTCAGGCCGTCGCGGCGCATGATCAGCGCGATCTGCTCGTTGCCGCTCTCGCGGTCGCTGTACCGCACCACGAACCGGTCCGACGCCTCCCAGCGGCGGGTGATCTTCGTCCGCTCGCGCCAGTTCTCGTCGTTCTCAGCCGAATCGTCGTCGCCGCCGGGGCTGCGGCCCTTCATCAGCAGGCTGATCCCCTCGGGCGTGACGGCGGCGTTCACCACCGGCTCCACGATCATCCCCGTGACGGCGGAGCCCAGTGCGGCGAAGGGCCCGCCGTCCTTCTGAATGCCGCGCGCCACGGAGCCCTGGATCTCGCTCTTGATGCTGGTGCGCAGCGCGGGAAAGTCCACCATCTCGTTCATCGCCTGCGAATCGCCGGACTCGGCGGCGGCCTGCAGCCGGTTCACGGCCATGAACGGCGTGAAGTAGAACCAGGCGGCGCCGGCGCACAGCAGCAGCGCGAAGAGGGACTTTTTCATCGTTCGGATACTCGGGGGAAGCGCGGCGGGGGACGGGCAGGAAACCGATGTTCAGGTCCGCGGCGGCCCCTGTACACCGGATCGGGGAGCAGGTGCCCGGCGGGGCGGTCGCTCAGGGACAGCGCCGCCGGCGCCGCGCGCTCACGGCGCCATCCACGAGGGGCCCGCGCGCAACTGGTCGTCGCCCTGCAGCATCTCGCGCCCGGTTTCCGTCATCCGGCCGTCCCGGTGGCGGCGGACGACGTGGACGTATCGCTCGCCCTCCTCGTGCATCTGCTCCTCTTCCGCAATCGTGATCAGCCGGCCATCCATCCACCGCAGGCGCGCCGCCGTCCACAACCGGCCGCCGTGCCCGCCGCGGTTGAACGTGACGTGCTCGCGCGCGGCGGAATCCGGCGTCAGCGTCTCGAGCTCGCCGACGGCGACGAAGCGGCGGGTGGACGGGTCGAAGCGCCAGTACTCGGAGCGCGAATTGGCCAGGGCCACGGAGTTGAGGAAGGCCAGGTCCGCGTAGCCGTCGTAGTCCAGGTCGATGGATGACACGCGCTCCATCTCCGCGTCCGCCGGAAGCTGGTTCTCGCGCGGGCGCAGCGTCTGCACGCGATCGCCATCCACCCAGACGACGATGCTGTCCACCACGCCCGGCTCGCTCCCGTGCAGCGCGAACCGGTGCGGCGGCAGGCCCGGGTGGATGTGGATCGCCGTCCCCGTGCCGCTGTCCGCCACGTCCGCGGTCGGGCCGATGATGGAATCGGACGCCTGCGCGGGCGCGGCGGCCCGGGCCGTATCCGCCGCATCCGCGGACGCGGCCTGCTCCTGCGCGGAGCACGCGGCCAGCGCACCGGCGGCCAGCATCATCCCCATCTTCCGCATCATCCCGGCTCTCCCGCCTCCAGGCTCTCCGCGAATTCACGGAGGGCACGCCAGTAGTCGTCTCCCGCCACCCACGCCAGGTCGTTGTGCCCGGCGCCCCGCACCCACAGCCGCCGCTTGGGCGCGCTCGCCATCTGGTACAGCCGCTCCCCGTGCCAGAAGCCGACGACCTCGTCGTCCGTGCCGTGGATCACCAGCGTGGGCACGGAGATGCGCGGCAGCTTGTCCGCGGTACGAAAACGGTCGAACGGCACCAGGGGATAGGGGCGGACGACGCGGAAGATCGCGGTGAACGTGCTCTCCAGCACCAGCCCGGCGGCCGGGCGGCGGCTGGCCAGGTCCGCCGCCACCGCGCCGCCCAGCGACCGGCCGTGCAGGATGATGCGCTCCGCCGGGACGCTGGCCGTGCGGGTAAGGTACTCGTACGCCGCGTCTATGTCTCCGTACGCCGCGCGTTCCGACGGGCGGCCGGTGCTGAGCCCGTAGCCGCTGTAGTCGTACGCCAGCACGCCGAAGCCGGCGTCGCGCATCTCGCGCAGGAACGGCAGGTCGTGGCTGAGGTCCTCGCCGTTGCCGTGGCTGAACAGGATGGTGTACTTCGCCTGCGGATTGGGGAGATGCACGGCAGCGACGTTTCCGCCGTCCGCGCGCGGAAGGAGCAGGATCTCCGGCGTGTGCGCGTATGCGGGGCGCGGCGGAAGAAAGATGAGGCGTTCCGCGAACAGCCACACCAGCCCCGCGAACACCGCATAGGCCAGCAGCACCAGCAGCAGCGACCGCAGCAGCACGCGAGGCAGGGGGCGAGGGCGCATCGGGAGAACGGGGCGAGAGCAGGGTCGAAGATAACCGGCGTCCGTTTCGCGGTCCATCCCGCTCGAACCGGAACGCGCCCAGGCCGTCCGCGTTCCGG
>DATABT010001011.1:0-6612 GCA_036259455.1 Longimicrobium sp.
CCGGGCGAGTAGATTTCTCAGTCGGCGCCACAGGTCCGTGCACCGGCAGCGATCACGCGGGCGCCTCCTTCGAAATGACAGCGGCGGCGCGAGCGACTTTCATCCCACAGGGTGCGCGTAGCGCCGAATGACTCAGGATGACGTCGTCGAGCTTCGTCTGATATGAGAGAGGGTTGGCGACACTCTCAGCGACTCGATCGCCGGTTCCCGGATTGTACCCGGGACGCCATGCCGCGTCAGCGTCCCGCCGGCGCCGTTTCGCCCAGGATTTCGCGGATGGCGGTCTCCACCAGGGCCGGCGCCTCCGCCTCGGGGATGCGGGCCAGCTGTGGAAAGGTGTGGCCGCGCTCCAGCAGGTGGCCAACGACGCGCCATCCGGCGTAGTACGCCTCGCGCTCCGTCCCCGACGTTCCCGTGCCCATGGTGAAGCGGAGCACCGTCTGGCCGTCGCTGGCCCGCAGGTGCGGCAGGATGCCGCGCAGGATCTCGTCCTCGCGCGACTCCGCGACGGCCATCCACCCCGGCCGGTGCTCCAGGTACGCGGCGGCCGGGCGGCCGGGGTACAGCGCCTCCGTGGCGCGCGCCGCCAGCCCTTCGGCGAAGATCGTGCGGCCGATGCTGCGCTCCCATCCTTCCGAGTACCCGGCCAGCCGGTGGTGCACCGCGTGGGTCATCTCGTGCACCATCACCAGCTCGCGCCAGGCGGGATCCTCCTCCACCGGCACGTAGACCGTGATCACACCGTCGCTGGCGCTGGTAAAGGCGTTCCCCTCGCGCGCGCCCACGTACGCAAGCATTCGCACCGTGATGCTGTCCCTCACGCCCAGCAGCCGGGCCACGTTGCGCAGCGTGGGCTCGGGCGCCGGCTGCATTCCCGCGGCGCCGGCGCGGATACGCTCCAGCACCTCGGGATAGCGCGGCCACGCGTCGTCCAGCAGCGCGCGGGCCATGGAATCGCGCTGCGGAACGGGCGGCAGCGCGGCGAAGTCGTAGTGCTGCTTCCACAGCGCCCACCGGCGGTCCGCATCCGGCTCGGCCGCTGCGGCGTCGTAGAACGCCAGGAACTTCGGCGAAAGATCGGTTACCTGCAGGGTGACCCGCGGCGCCTCCTGCGCGGCGGCCGGCGCGGCGATCATCAGGGCGGCCGCGATCAGGGCGCGGCGTGCAATGCCGTTCATGGCAGAATCTCCGGATTCGATCTCGATCATCCGGCCGCGGATTGGCCGGCGCCGCGCCCGTACGGAAACCAATGCGCGCGAGATTCGAATTCTCGAAGACGTCAGGAAAATGAATTTCTCACGCAGGGTCAGCAGGGGCGGCAGCGTTTTCCTACCGTTCCCCACATTCCGGGAAAGCGCACGAAGTCCGAGCAAAAGGCACGCGCCGCGGCCGGCGCGGTGGAGCCCGCCGACGCGGCGCCGCTCCATCCGCGTGGAGCGGCCCCGAAAACGCCGACAACCTGTTGACTCTGTGCCTGCGTGAGCCCCAGGCAAGCGCGGGAGATCAGCTACTTGCCCGTATCCGCGTACTTCTCCAGCGCCACCTGCATCCGTCGCACGCGGTCCGCCATCGACTCGCTGCTCACCGCTTCGCGCGTGCGGTCCACGAGCAGCGGAAAGGCCAGCGGCGGCGTGCGCCTGGGCTCCGTCACCGCGACCTTGCCGCTGGACAGGCGCTCAAGCGTGCGGCCCAGGCGGCTGCTTTCCAGCTGGCGCTCCAGCACCTCGCGGTGCGCCTGGCTGATGAGCAGGTTGCCGGGGTCGTAGCGCGTGAACACGTCGAAAAACAGCCCGCTGCTGGCCTGCAGCTGCCGCGCGCTCTTGCTGGCATACGGAAAGCCCTGGAACACCAGCCCCGCCACCCGCGCGATCTCGCGGAACTGCCGGCGCGCCATCTCCGTGGCGTTCAGGCTGGCGGGCACGTCGTGCAGCAGGTTGCGCGGCGCCAGCAGGCCGGCCCGCAGCGCCTCCTCCAGCGGCGCGGGATCGGGCGAAAGCAGCTCGATCCCGTAGTCGTTCATCGAAAAGGTGAAGCTGATGGGCTTCAGGCGCGAGATGCGGTACGCGAACAGCGCCGCCAGCCCCTCGTGCACCAGCCGCCCTTCGAAGGGAAAGAAGAAGAGGTGATGCCCCTCGCGCGTCTTGACCCGCTCGATGAGCAGTTCGTCGGCGGCGGGAATGCGCGACCAACGCGCCTGGATCTCAAGGATGGGGCGGATGGCCTCCATCTCGGGGTCGCGCCAGATGCCGCGCGACGCCTCTTCCAGGCGCCCGCGCAGCGACGCCGCCAGCTCGGTGGAAAGCGGCATCCGGGCCCCCATCCACCGGGGGATGGCGCCCTTGCTGTTCCTGGCGCGGCGCACCCACGCCACCATGTCGCGCACGCGGACGAACTCCAGCGGCTTGCCCGCGAACACGAACTTGTCGCCGGGATGGAGGCGCGCGATGAAGCTTTCCTCCACCGACCCCAGCGCGCCGCCGCCCACGTACTTCACCGTGACCGCCGCGTCGCTGACGATGGTGCCGATGGACATGCGGTGCCGCCGCGCCACCAGCTTGCTCCCCACGTGGTAAGTGCCGTCCTCGCTCACCAGCACCCGCTGGAACTCGGGATACGCGCTGAGCGCATCGCCGCCGCGCGTGACGAAATCGAGCACCCAGTGCCACTCGTCGTCCATCAATCCGGCGTAGGCGCGCGTCGTCCGCACCTCCGCCCTCAGCTCTTCGGATCGGAATCCTCCGCCCAGCGCCACCGTCACCACGTGCTGCGCCAGCACGTCCAGCGGCCGCTCCACGGGGAGGCGCGACTCCACGGCGTTGGCGCGCATCCCATCGCGCGCGGCGGCGACCTCGATCAGCTCCAGCGCGTTCGTGGGCACGCAGGTGACGCGGCTCACGGCACCGGGACGGTGGCCGCTGCGCCCCGCGCGCTGCAGCAGCCGCGCGACCCCCTTGGGGCTGCCGATCTGCAGCACCCGGTCGACCGGCGAAAAGTCGACGCCCAGGTCCAGGCTGGACGTGGCGACGACGCAGCGAAGAACGCCGGAGCGCAGCCCCGCCTCCACCCACTCGCGGCGCGCGCGGTCCAGCGAGCCGTGGTGCAGCGCGATCTGCCCCGCCCAGTCGGGCCGCGCCTCCAGCAGCGCCTGGTACCAGATCTCGGTCTGCGAACGCGTGTTGGTGAAGACGATGGCCGTCTCGCCCTCCTCGATCGCCTCCACCACCTGCGGCAGCATCTGCGTGCCCAGGTGGCCGGCCCAGGGAAAGCGCTGGATGGTGGGCGGGATGAGCGCATCCACCACCACCTCCTTGGGCACGTGGCCGCGGATGGTGCGGCCGCGCGGGCGATCCGGCGCCGTGCCCAGGAGCGCGTCCAGCGCGTCGTCCAGGTTGCCGATGGTGGCGGAGAGCCCCCACGTGCGCACCCCCGGCCGCCAGCCCCGCAGCCGCGCGAGCGCGAGTTCCGTCATCACGCCGCGCTTGCTCCCCATCAGCTCGTGCCACTCGTCGATCACCACCGCGCGCAGGTCGCCGAACAGCTGGCGCGCGTCGTCGCGGCTCAGCAGCAGCGCCAGGCTCTCGGGCGTGGTGACCAGCGCGGTGGGCAGGCGCGTGCGCTGGCGGTTGCGCGTGGCAGAATCCGTGTCGCCCGTGCGCGACTCCAGCGTCCAGGGAAGGCCGAGGTCCTGCAGCGGCTGGCCCAGGGCCTCTTCCGTGTCCGCCGCCAGCGCGCGCAGGGGGGTGATCCACAGCACCCGCAGCGGCGGCGCCCCTCCCCCCGACCCCCTCCCCGCTCGCTGCTCGCGGAGAGGGGGAGATGGCTCAGCGGCGAGCCACTCCAGCACCGGGCCCAGCCACGCCGCGTACGTCTTGCCCGTCCCCGTGGCCGCGTGGATCAACCCGCTCTCGCCCGCCAAGTACGCACGCCACACCTCGCGCTGAAACGCGAACGGCTCCCATCCGCGCGCGGCGAACCACGCCTCGGCGGGCGCGAGCGGATCGGCGGCGGGCGGCGCGGCGGTTCGGGGCATGCGGGTGCGGTTCTGCGATCGTGACAGTTCACGATGCGCACCTTTCGCACTCTCCGGGCCGCGGATCCGCGGGTGGAGGATGCAGCAGGTGCTGGACGCAGGGTGCCCCCGGGCTTCGCCGCAGAACCGGCGCCGCGAAGGTGGCGTGTCTCAGAGTACGTTCAATTCAAGAATCACATCAGCGGACGTGATTTCCCGAGAGGGTGTTGCCAAACCGCTAAACCCTCACCCTGGATTGATTTCCTGAGGGAGGCGCCGCTCCATGACTTGCTCGTACACTGCACTCTGGCGCCGACCGAAGGATCTCGCTGGCAGAACCGTGGGGCGAGCTTCCATGGCCGGATCTCAGCCCACGGTGCGGCGGACGAGATCCTTCGGTCGCGCGCAAGCGGTTGTGCGGGTTCGAAGTCCGCGTGGGCGCTCCCTCAGGAAATCACCGCTTCGCCGTGGACTCAAGCGGTTTAGCATCACCCTCTGAGCCTGGGCTATCCGAAAGATCAGATGCTTGAACACACTTTCAGATGATGAGAATGTTGAAGAGCCGGCGGAGCCGGCTGCGAAAGCGAGCCATCCTGCGGTCCGAGTCGCGGTCGCTGTAGGCACGGTGGACCGCGCCGACGGCTCACTCAGCGATCATGCCATCGCGGTCCGGATTGCCCCCGATCCCGCGTCAGAAGGGCGAGATGCGCTGCGTTGGGCTGGTGCGGGCTCCGCAGTGGGCGCGTCCGCCGCTCCGGCGGGGCATGGGGCAGAAGTGGTGGGCGGCAGGGACGAAAAACAGAGGAAGACAGAAGCTCGAAGCTCCTCTATCTTCCTCTGCTCATCTGCCCGGCCGGTCTTCTCCGCCGCGCCGGGGGGCGCGTTTGCGGGCTTCTACGACTCCAGGCGAGGAACCATGGCTTCTGGGCGCAGGACCAATCCGATCAGCGATTGTCCACTTACCGCGGCGCTCTCCGCGCTCGGCGGAAAGTGGAAGCTCATCATCATCTTCTGGCTGGCCGAAGCCCCAAGACAGTTCGGCGAGCTGCGGCAGCTGATGCCGTCGGTCTCGCAGAAGGTGCTGGCGGAGCAGCTTCGTGAGCTGATGGCGGATGACATCGCATCACGGGAGCGGACCGGCCCCATCCCGGCCCCCGTCGTCTATTCGCTCACGGACTACGGACGCTCGCTGATGCCCCTGGTGGAGACGGTACGCAACTGGGGACGCGGCCACATCACGCGTTTCACCTCGGGGCAGGCCAACGATCCGGCGGGCGACGACGCGTGAGCCGGGGTCCCGTGCCGGAATGCGATCCCCCGCCGCGGATCAGCGCTGGAACCGGGCGATCCAGTTCACCTCCCAGGACTTGCCTCCGTCCGGCGAGAACGCCTGCTCCAGCCGGAAGGTGGTGGGCGTGATGTCGGAGAACACGAACCTCACGAAGATCGCCCGGCCGTTGAACGTCTCCTGGTTGTAGAACTCGCCCCTGCCCTGGTGAAAGCCGCCGATCATGGGCGGACCCAGCGCTCCGTCCCGTGCGTTCGCCCAGCTGATCTTCCACTGCCGGCTCTCCGGATCGTACAGGCGCAGGCTCAGCCCCTGGATGCGGCCCGCGGTGCCGGCGACCTCCAGCTCACCCAGGTTGGCGCGGCCGCCCCACACCTGACGGACGACGGAGGTGCCCGTGTACTCGGCCCACGTGCTGGAGCCGGTCAGGGGCTCCACCAGGCGTGAGATGTGGACCCTCCACTCGCCGAACTCCCAGTCGAAGTCGCGGGCCCCGTCCCGCGTGGGCATCGTCGACGCCGATGCGCCGGCGTCCGCCTGCGCGTGCGCCTGCGCCGGCTGCCATGCGAGCATCAGCAGGAGCAGCAGGCAGGCTGGAGCGTGTGTGAAAGCGTTCGTCACGGCCCCCCTCCTGAGTGTTGCGGGTCCGTCAGGTCGTTGACGAACCCCGGCATCGTGGTCGTCAGCGTGCTGGTGAAGCTGTCGAGCATGGACATCGCGATCGCCTCCAGCCCGTTCTTCCATTCCTCCCCCTCGTACAGCGCGTCCTTCATCCGGTCCCGCTCCTGGAGCGACGGGAACCCGCGCAGCCACACGAAGACGTCGGGGTCCTCCAGGTCCACGAACGGACCCATGATGGACATCCCATTGGACTGCTGAAGGGGCACGGCCTGACGTTGAAAAAAGTCGAGGAACCGGTCGCGCATCCCCTGCTTGATCCTGTAGGTGCGGATTTCGACGATCATGGCCCTCCGGCGTCGCGGGACCCAAAGACGATAATCGGCGGCGGGATTCTCTTCCAGAAGGCACCTGGAAGTAACTATACTATCGCGTGGCGTATGGATTACGTGCGGAAAAAAGGTTCATCGCGGATTTCGTTGCACGCACGAAGTCTGCGCCCTGAGCTGTCATTTCGAAGGAGGCGCCCGCGAGGACTTGCCTCATGCAGGATCTTGTTGCGCCGACTGAGAAATCTACTCACCGACGCTCATGGCTGGCCGCACGTCCCGGGACCCGCCTCCCATGCGCCGCACAGAAGCGGGTCGAGGACCGAGCCGCGGGCCGGATCACCAGCACGGGTGAGTAGATTTCTCAG
>DATABT010001012.1:0-2201 GCA_036259455.1 Longimicrobium sp.
GAAGCCCTTCCGATACTTAATCCCGCCAGCCAGGTTGCGGAGGCGCGCTTCCTGAACAACCGAGACGTCGCCGCGGAGCTGACGACGCGGCAGCAGATCGGCATCGGCTCGGCCATCATGCTCATGACGCGGCGGATGTAGGGCGGTACGGTTGAATGTGCGGACTCGAGCCCCCGCCGGCGAGGGCGGCTGAAGCCGCGGCTCGAAATGCCAGAAGCCCCGTCCCGGCTCGCTCACGCTCGCCGGACGGGGCTTCAACTTCGGAACTTCATCGCGAGACCCGCGTCCACACAGCCCCGCGGGGTTTGCGGGGCTTCCCGCTCTTGTAGCGGCGGCTTCAGCCGCTCAGGCGCGGAGCCGGCCTCGTGCGCACCACTCCCGCACCAACGCACCTTCGTACCCCGGACGCTCGTACCGTCACTCGATCGTATGGGACCCGTCGCGCTCGCTCTCCGGGCCGCGGCGGCTGGCGCGGGCGCGGTCCACCAGCGCCCACCACAGCAGCAGCAGGCCCATCACCGTCCACACGACGCCCACCACGGTGACGCCGCCCGGCAGCGAGCCCAGTCCGTAGCAAAGCGCCATCCCGCCCGCGATGGCGGCTACGATGTTCACCCACGGCGAAGCCAGCCAGTCTCGCATCAGCCCCTTCTGTCTCCCGTAGCCCGGCCGCGCAGCACGTCGAAGAACACGCGTCGGCCCACCTTGTACGCCACGAACGCCAGCACCGCCCCCAGCACCAGCCAGAACGCCATCATCGGCGATTCCAGCAGCCCGCTCCACACCAGCAGCCCCACGTACAGCAGCGCCACCACCAGCGCCGGCGCCCAGGCCAGCCTCCCGGCGCGGGAGATGAGCCACCGGCGGCACGATGCGCACCAGCGCGCGTCGTCCGGCGACTGCCCCTCCACGCGTTTGCCGCAGCGCGCGCAGTCGAACGGCGGACGCGGCTCCTCCACGGCGGCGGGGGCGGGAATGGACATCAGAGGCGTTTGATGATGGCGTCCGCGAAGGTGTCGGTGGTGCCGCTGCCGCCCAGGTCGGGCGTAAGGCCGTCGCCTTCGCGCACCGTCGTCATCAGCGCGTTGCTGATGCGGGACGCCTCGTCGCGCATGCCCAGGTGCTCCAGCATCATCACCGCCGCCATCAGCAGCGCCGCCGGGTTGGCGATCCCCTTTCCCGCGATGTCGGGCGCCGATCCGTGCACCGCTTCGAAGATCGCCGCGTCCTTGCCGATGTTGGCGCCCGGCGCCAGGCCCAGGCCGCCCACCAGGCCCGCGATCTCGTCGCTGAGAATGTCGCCGAACATGTTCTCGCAGACGATCACGTCGAACTTGCCCGGGTCCATCACCAGCAGCATGGCCGTCGCGTCGATGATGCGGTCCTCGAACTCCACCCGCCCCTCGTACTCCTGGGCGATCTCGCGGCCCACGTCCAGAAACAGGCCCTGCGTGTACTTGAGGATGTTGGCCTTGTGCGCCAGCGTCACCTTCTTGCGCCCGTTCTTTACCGCGTAGTCGAAGGCGTAGCGGATGATGCGCTCCACCCCGAAGCGCGTCACCAGCATCACGCTCTCCGCCGCCGCGCGCGGGTCGCCGCTGATGCCGATGTAGTGCTCCACGCCGCTGTACAGCCCCTCCGTGTTCTCGCGGATGAGGACGATGTCCACGTCCTCGTACCGGCCGCCGGGGACGATGGTCTTTGCCGGCCGCACGTTGGAGTACAGGTCGAACTCCTTGCGCAGTGCCACGTTGATGGAGCGGAAGCCCACGCCCGACGGCGTGGTGAGCGGTCCCTTGAGGGCCACGCGGGTGGCGCGGATGGCGTCGATGGTCTCCTGCGGCAGCGGGGTGGTATGCTGCTCGATCGCGCTCACGCCGGCGGCGCGGCGGTCCCAGTCAATTTTAGCGCCGGTGGCTTCCACCACGCGCACCACGGCCTCGGTAATGTCCGGCCCGATCCCGTCTCCGGGGATCAGCGTAACGGTATGCGGCATCTGCTCGGTCTCTTTGCAGTCACGGGCGCGGAGCCGGCGGCCCCGCGTCTTCCCTCGTCGTCATCCACGCAATCGTGATCCGCCGTGCAAGACGGATGCGAGCGCCTTCGCGCGGTGGCGACGGCGCTCGCGGCGCAACCTACGGAACTGCCCCCTCCCGCACTAGCCCACAGGAACCCTTGTCCCCTTGTCCCCTTGTCCCCTT
>DATABT010001013.1:0-6093 GCA_036259455.1 Longimicrobium sp.
CCCGGGCCATCCACGAGCTCTCCGGGGCCACGGGGCGCTTCGTGGCGCTGAACTGCGCCGCCGTGCCCGCGCAGCTCCTGGAGAGCGAGCTGTTCGGCCACGAGAAGGGGGCCTTCACCGACGCGCGGGAGATGAAGCGCGGGCTCATCGAGGCCGCGGACCGCGGCACCTTCTTTCTGGACGAGATCGACACGCTGCCGCTGGAGCTGCAGGCCAAGCTGCTCGTCTTTCTGGAGACGCGCGAGGTGCGGCGGCTGGGCGGGGTGGAGCCGGTGGCGGTGCGCACGCGCGTGGTGGCGGCCACGGGCGCGGACCTGCGGGCGCAGGCGCGCCAGGGGACGTTCCGGCGCGACCTGCTGTACCGGCTGGACGTGGCCTCCATCGAGATGCCGCCGCTGCGCTCCATGCCGGAGGTGATCCCGGAGCTGGCGCACGCCTTTCTGCGCGACCTGTGCGCGGAGCTGGGGCGCCCGGTGCCGGACCTGGACGCGGCGTCGCTGCGCCGGCTGGCGGGCTACGCCTGGCCGGGGAACGCCCGCGAGCTGCGCAACGCCATCGAGCGGGCGCTGATCTTTCACCGCGGCGGCGCGCTGGAGGTGCCGCTGCCGCAGGAGCCGCAGGAGTCCGCGTCCGGCCCGGGGTTCGTTTCCCTGCCGGCGGGACTGACGCTGGAGGAGGTGGAGCGCCGCTACCTGGAGGCCACGCTGGCCGCGTCCTCCGCGGGGCAGGGGGAGCACGCGGCGCGGCTGGGGATTTCGCGCAAGACGCTGTGGGACAAGCGGCGGCGGTACGGGGTGTGAGCCCCGAGACCGGCGGCCCCGCGCCGAACGGGGCGTCCGCGGCACCCGCGCTCTCGCGCCCGGTGCCGCTGGGGGTGCTGGCCGCGGGCGTGCTGGTGATCTGCGCGCTGGACTGGGTCACGCCGGCGGGCGTGGTGGTGGGGGCGCTGCTGGCCATCCCCATCGTGCTGGCCAGCACGCGCGCCACGCCGCGCGAGGTGGTGGGCGTGGCGGGGCTGGCGGCGGCGGCGTTCGCCATCGCCGCGGTGTTCGGCCGGCCCTCGCCGACCCCCGCGGCGTTCTGGATCCCCAACCGCGTAATGGCGGCGCTCACCATTCCCGCGGCGGCGGGGGTGGCGCTGCTGCTGCAGCGGCACCGGCTGCGCGCGGAGCGGGCGCGCGACGCGGCGGTGGGCGCGCGCGACCTGAACCGCGTGCTGATGTCGCTGCTGGCGCACGATCTGCGCGCGCCGCTGGTGGTGGCGCGGCAGTGCATCGGGTACGTGGAGGACGGGCTGGCGGACGGGCGCGCACCGGACCCGGGGCTGCTGGCGGACACGCGGGCGCGGCTGGACCGCAGCATCCGGGCGATCGAGATCGTGCTGTCCGTGGCGCGGGCGGAGGTGGGGGGCGCGGGGGAGGACGGCGCGCGGCCGGTGCGGCTGGCGGACGAGCTTCGCGCGGAGGTGGAGTCGTTCGCGGGCGAGGCGGCGCTGCGGGGAAAGCGGCTGGAGCTGCGCCTGGACGGGTTGTCGGCCGCGCAGCCGGTGCTGAACCCGCTGGTGCTGCGGCAGGCCATGGCGATCCTGGTGGACAACGCCATCCGCTACGCCGTTCCGGGCGTCGTAACGGTGTCGGCGCAGCTGCGGGACGGCGCGCTGCGGGTGACGGTGGCGGACGGCGGCCCCGCGCGGCCCGGCGACGGCGGGGAGCTGCTTTCCCGCGGCGCGGGCCTGGGGCTGGAGCTCTCTCGCGCGCTGCTGGCCCACGCCGGCGGCGGCCTGGAGCGCGACCCCTCCGCCGGCGGCTCCGCGTGGACGCTGCGCCTTCCCGTGGCGCGCGCGGGCAAGCGCGGACGTTCCTGAAGTCCCGGAGCCACCAGAGAAACGAGCTTCCGCAGATTCCTCCAGTCTCGGTGCAGAACGGAGGAAAATTCAGGTTCTTCGTCGATTTCGTTGCCGGCGGGACGATCTGTCATTCCGAGGGAGGCGCCGCGCGCTCCTGATGCGCGCGCTGGATCTGTGTGCGCCGACCGAGGAATCTGCCCGCCCGCTCTGGTGGGCCGCGGATGCAGGAACCCGCCCGCACTGTTCCGCCGCACGCCCGGCGCCCTCGGCCACACCACCCGAGCGGGCGCGTCCGCAGGCGGGCGGAGCACAAGCCTGGGCGGGTAGATTGCTCGGTCGGCGCCGGAGATCCCGCACCGGCGGAGGTCGCGCGGGCGCCTCCCTCGGAGTGACAGTTCGCCGCGCCCATTCAACCGGATCCGCGATGAACCTTTTCTGCGGAAAGGATGCGGCGTTCAGGCGAGCGTGGATTCGAGGCGGTGCAGCAGTTCGCGAGCGGGGCCGGTGGCGGGGTCCACGGGCGCGACGGCGGCGTGGAGGGTCGCGCGGCCAAGGGTGTGGACGCCGGCGCGGTTCACCAGCACGCGGGCGCCGTCGGCGTCGGCGTTCAGCACCAGCAGCAGGCCGCGCTCGCCGTGGTGCAGCACCGGGCCGCCGCCGCGGGCCTCGCGGCGCAGCACGGCGGCGGCGTGGCGCACGGCCGCGTCCGGGTCTTCCTCCGCCTCCACGCACACCAGCACCAGGGTGATGAGGTGCCCCAGCGCGGCGCCCGCCCACGCGTGCCGCAGCACCCGGTCCAGCCGCTCGCCCGCCGCGGCGTCCGGCCGCGGATCTGCCTCACCCCCCGCCAGCAGCGTGCCGCGGCCCAGCGACGCCTCCGCCTGCGCGCAGAGCGTGCGCAGCAGCTGCCAGTCCACCGATTCGAACTCCCGCTCGCCGCGGCGCTCCACCAGCACCGCCATCCCGTCCGCGTACGGCGCCACGGCGAGTGCCACGGCCCGCGCGCGGCCGAAGAGCGGCGCCAGGGCGGCGTGCTCGTCATTCCGCACGTCGTCCGCCGCCAGCAGCTTCGGCTCGCGCCCGGCGGCGGCGAGCGAAAGGTCCTCCAGATCCGCCACGTACCGGTCCGGCAGCGGGTGCAGCCGCCCGTCCGGCGCGGGGAGAAAGAGCAGGCACGCGTAGGCGCCCACGATGTCCCGGGCGTGCTCGCGAAAGATGCCATGCACCTCCTCCGGCCCCCGCGCGCCCTCCATCGCCTCGGTGAAGGCCGCCAGCTGTTCCGGCAGCTGCAGCCGCCGCCAGCGGCGCCGCCACTCGCGCCGCCACACGGCCAGCCGCGCCGCGTCGTCGTCGTCCCCCGCGCCGGGAGCGCCCGCGCTGAACGCCGCGTCGGCGAACTCGGTGCGCAGCAGGTCCTGCAGCCAGTGGACGGCGATCCGGGGGAGCTCCGCGCCGGCGGGGGCGGGCGGCTCCTCCAGGACGCGGTCCTCGCGGCGGCGGTTGAACACGGCGGTGCGGGGAGTGGAGTGTCGGCCGGGCGGCGATCGGAGGCGCGGCGATGGACTGCATCGCGCGTCCCGGAATATGCGGCGCACGGCGGGCGCATGGCAATTCCGGCGTTTTCCGCGCGGGCGCCCCGGCGGGGAGGGCGCGCCGCGGACGCCTGGTCCTAGTTCAGCGAGCTGTCGCGGGCGGTCTGCTGCACCAGGAACGGCGCCTCGTGGTGCGCGGTGTCGCCCACCTGGACGACGAAGCGATAGGTGCCGGGGCGGGGGAACTGCACGCCCACGAGCGCGAAGATCTGGTTCGCCGTGGTGAACTCGCCCGGCGGCACGGGGGGCGCCATCATCTCCCCCTCCGCCTGGAAGAGGGCGGTGCCGTCCTCGTCCTCCATCGACACCCGGACGGGAAAGGCGCGGCCCGCGTCGCCGAACTCGGCCTCCACGCGAAAGGCGAACACCATCTTGGGGTGGACGACGGGGAACTCGGCCGCGGCGATGCGGTCGAAGATCCCCATCAGGTTCAGCTTGCCTTCCTGCGAAACGTTGGCCTCGTCGGCCAGCACCGCCATCGGGATCTTCACGGCGTCGTCTTTCGGTTGATGATCAGCCCGCGGGGCAGTCGTCCGTCCCCTGCCGCACCCACAGCCGGTCCACCCGGGCGGAGTCCGGCAGCGCCGCCGGGTCCAGCGTTTCCGTGGGGACCACGGTGGAGTCCAGCGCGAAGCTGACCCCCGGCGCCGCGGGGAACCAGACGGCCACGCGCCCCTCGCCCGCGCCCGCGCAGGTGCGCCCGTAGCGCGCCCGCAGCTCCGCCAGCGTGGAGCCCACGCCCACGCCCACGCCCGTCCGGACACCGGCCGTGTCGACGACGATGCGGTGCACCTTCTGCCCGTCGAGCACCAGCGTCACGGGGTAGCCGGCCAGGCGCACGGCGAGGCCGCGCTCCGTGGTCCCCTCCTGCCGCCAGGTGGTGTCGCGCGCCTCGGGGCAGAGCGTCCGCACGTCCCCGGCCAGCATGTCCAGCCGTAGCGGCCCAATGCCGTAGCGGGTAACGGCCACGTCCTTTACCCCGCCGCACCCACCGGCGACCACCTCGCTGCCGGCGCGGATGCGGATGGTGTCGGCCGCCTGCGCCACCTCGCGCCCGTCCGCCGCGGCCACCCAGGCGCGCACGGCGAAGCGGGTGGTGGTGTCCGTCCCCGCGCGAGCGCGTCGCCGGACGGGCGCGGGGGGCATCCGCACCGCCTGCCGGAACTCGGCGCTGGCGCCGGGGGCGAGGCTTTCCAGCGGCCAGGTGAGGCGCGTCCCCCCGCCGGACGAGGTGAGGGCGGGCTCCGGCGGCGCGCTGCCGCGGCGGACGGAGTCGCGCAGCACCTCCACGGGCGAGCCGACGAACAGGTTCAGGTCGGCCGCCAGCGGCTGGTCCGTGCCGTTGACGACGGTGACGCGCAGCGTGTCTTCCTCGTTCCACGCCCAGTCCGTGGCGACGTACAGGCGCATCTCCACGCGGCGCGGCACGGAATCCAGCGTTACCGGCTCGCCGGTGCCCGCCGCGCCGCCGCGGTCGCGGCACGCCGAAGCCGCCAGCGCCGCGACCATCATCATCCCCATCCAGACGAGCCTGCCCGCCATCCGCCGCATCCGTCTCATCGTGCCGGGTGAACGTCCTCCACGGACCCCCAACATGGTGCCGCGGGGCCGCGCGCGCGAGTCCCGCTTTTGCGCGCGGGACGCACCTTTCATATCATGCCCCCGCGCCGGACGCCGGGACGGCGCGAAACCCGGGCCCGCAAGGACGCGAGATGGCCGACACGCAGACGCAGGACAACCCCACGATCAACGTAGCGCAGCGCACGCGCACGGCCACCGAAGACGAGCGGCTGCTGCAGTCGCCGGTGGAGGAACCGCAGGCGGACGACTTCACGCGCAGCGACCCGTGGCGGGTGTTCCGCATCATGGGCGAGTTCGTGGAAGGGTTCGACAACCTGGCGCGCATCGGGCCGGCGGTCACCATCTTCGGCTCGGCCCGCACGCCGGCGGACCACCCGCAGTACGCGACGGCGCGCGAGACGGCGCGGCTGCTGGGCGAGGCGGGTTTCGGCATCATCACCGGCGGCGGGCCGGGGATCATGGAGGCCGCCAACCGCGGGGCGAAGGACGCGGGGGTGCTCAGCATCGGCTGCAACATCGAGCTGCCGTTCGAGCAGGGCATCAACCCCTACGTGGACGTGGCCATCAACTTCCGGTACTTCTTCGTCCGCAAGACGATGTTCGTGAAGTACGCGGAGGCGTTCGTCATCTTTCCGGGCGGCTTCGGCACGCTGGACGAGCTGTTCGAGGCAATGACGCTCATCCAGACGGGCAAGGTGCGCGACTTCCCCGTGGTGCTCGTGGGCACCGAGTACTGGAAGGGGATGATCGAGTGGATCCGCAACACGCTGCTGGAGGAAGGCAAGATCAGCCCCGACGACGTGGACCTGGTGACGGTGACGGACTCGCCGGAAGAGGCGGTGCGGATCATCGTCCAGTGCTTCGAGCACAACTGCTCGACGACGGGCCGCACGGACCACCGGCGAAAGAAGGCGAAAACGGCCGAGTCGGTGGATGAGGCGCCGGCATCCCCGGCCAACACGCCGGCGGAGCCCAGAAAAGGCGACGCGCAGTAGACGGTCTGGCGCGAGGGGCAGGCCCCCCCTCCCCGACCCTCACCCATCGACTGCGTGGGAGGTTGCCGGCAACCTGCCG
>DATABT010001014.1:0-2141 GCA_036259455.1 Longimicrobium sp.
GCGCATCGGAGGCGGGTCCCGGGACGTGCGGCCAGCCATGAGCGTGGGTGAGTAGATTTCTCAGTCGGCGCAACAAGATCCTGCATGAGGCAAGTCCACGCGGGCGCCTCCTTCGAAATGACAGCTCACGGCACAGGCTTCGTGCGTGCAACGAAATCCGCGATGAACCGGAAAAGAAGACGCAGAGCCCGGATGTCTCAACTCTGCGTCCTCGCCGTTCAAATGCCGTCTGCGCCGCGTTGGAGTACGGAGCGGACGAAGGCGGGGAGGTCGCGGATGCTGAAGGGCTTCTGCAGAAACGCGTCGGCGCCGGCGGCGCGCCAGTGCACGTCGCGCTCGTCGGCGGAGCTGAAGAGGATCACGGGGACGTGCTGAAGGTCGCGGTCCAACTTGAGCGCCCGGCAGGCGTCGCGGCCGTCCAGGTCCGGCATCATCACGTCCAGCATCACCACGTCCGGCCGCTCCTCGCGGGCCAGCGTGAGCGCCTCGGCGCCGCCGTGCGCGCACAGCACCGAAAAGCCGGCCCAGGCCAGCATGTCGCCCATGAGCGTGGTGATGGCCGGCTCGTCGTCGGCCACCAGCACGCGCGGCGGGTCCACCGTCGCCTCCGTCACCGGGGCAGCGCCAGCCCGGTGAGCACCATCTCCACTCCCTTGAACGGCTTGCCGACCTTCAATACCCCGGGCCCCACGTGAAACTCGCGCATGGCGTGGTCGTGGGTGCCCGCGCGCATCTTGAGGATGGAAACCATCCGGTGCAGCTCGGAGTTCTGCTCCACGAAGCGCAGGTGCAGCACGTTGTCCATGACCGCCGCGAACTCCGGCAGGGGGAGGTCGAAGTTGATCCCCGCGATGCGCGTGAGGTCCAGCAGCATCACCGTGGTCACGCCGCGGTGGCGCAGCAGGTTGGCCAGCGCCGAAAGGAACGCCATCTCGCGGCTGGCCGGGATCACCGAGTGGCGCAGGTCCTCGATGGCGTCGATCACCACGCGGCGGATGCCGTGCTCCTCCACCATGTCCAGCAGCCGCTCGGCCACCTCGTCGGCCAGCATCTCCGTGGGCGCGCGCCAGTATGCGTGGATGGCGCCCGCCTCCACCCCCCGGCGAAAGGCGAGCCCCACGCCGTCCGCCTTGCGGCACAGCGACTCCGGCCCCTCGTGAAAGCCGAAGAAGAGCCCCGGCTCTCCCGCCTGGACGCCGGCGCTCAGGAACGCCATCCCGGTCAGCGTCTTGCCGGATCCCGGCGTGCCGATCACCACGGTGGCGGAACCCCGGGGCACGCCGCCGCCCAGCATCTCCCTCAGCCCCTCCACCTCGAAGTCCAGCAGCGTGCCGGCCTCCTCCGCGGGCCCATCGCCCCTGGCCATCGCCTCCATCCCCACCGTCAGCGATTCCAGGCGCGGGTAGATGTGCATCCCCTCGCGGCGGATGGCGAAGGTGTGCCATCCCCCGATGTGCGGCACGCCGCGCAGCTTTTCCACCGCGATCATCCGCACCGTGCGCAGCCCAACGTCTTCGGCGCGCAGATGCAGGATGCCGTCGGCGATGGTAAAGGTGGGGTCCGACGCCATCGCCTCCTCGGGATGCGTCAGCATCAGCGTCGTGACGCCGGAGACCGTCGCCTGCGCCTCCATCTCGTGCATGAAGCGCTGGTACTCCAGGCGGGATGACGACGTCACCTTGAGGGCGTGCACGCCGTCCAGCACCACGAGGGTGGCATCGTGTTGAGCGACCAGGCGGCCGATCTCCTCCCGCACGCCGGCCACTCCGTCCCGCGCCAGGGTGGGGTATAGGCTGGCGTAGTAGAAGGAGCCGGGGACCACGCCGGGGTCAAAGAAGCGGAAGGTGCGGGCCTGGGAAAGGAGAGTCTGGTGCGTCTCCACCAGCGCGGTAAGGTAGAGCACGCGCCCGCCCTGGCGGATGAGGTGCGCGCCCATCTGGTGCGCCAGCACGCTCTTGCCCGCGCCGGGGCCGCCCAGCACAACGTGCAGCGCGCCGCGCCGCAGGCCGCCGTTCAGCACGCGGTCCAGCCCCGGCACCCCCGTGGGGATCTGCGGCGCGTAGCCCGCCCCGCCCTCCCGCTCGTCCCGTTCCATCGCTCCGTCCGTCGTCGTCCGTGGTAACGCCGCCAGGGAAATGCAG
>DATABT010001015.1:0-2153 GCA_036259455.1 Longimicrobium sp.
CACCCTCGGCGAGGAGTCAGGCAACGAGGCCGCCCCCGCCCTCTACCACGCCTGCGGCTTCGTCACCTGGGGCATCGAGCCGCAGGCGTACGCTCTCGAGGGCCGGTACTGGGACTCCGAGCTGATGTCGCTGGCGCTCGATCGAACGAGCGGACAATAGAACGGCGGCTGTTTGCAAAGGTGTGTGGCTTGACCCTTGGGAGTAATGCGCATCGCAGGCTCTCCACGCTGGTCATCCTTTCAAATGCAATTCATCCTCGCGGAGGAGAGAAGCCTTCGCCGCTCGCTCCAGCTCAGGGCTTTCGCCGGTGCGAATCACATTCCGCTCAACCCCTTGCCGGCCAAGCCCTTCCCTCTGCCGCCACGCGGACCTAGTTTTCACGGCTTGCCGCACCACCACCGCCTGAAGAGGCCACGCCGATGGACGACGCACGGTTCGAGGAGCTGAGGAGGCGCGAGTTCAGCCGGCTGGACGCGCAGGGGCACGTGTACCTGGACTACACGGGTGCCGGGCTCTACAGCGAGCAGCAGGTGCGCGCCAACGCCGAGATGCTGTGTAGCAGCGTGCTGGGCAACCCCCACTCGCGCAACCCCACCTCGCTGGCCGCCACCAACCTCTGCGAAAACGCACGCACCCGCGTGCTCCGCTACTTCAACGCCGACCCCGACCTGTACGAGGTCGTGTTCACGCTCAACGCCAGCGGCGCGCTCAAGCTGGTGGGCGAGGCGTACCCGTGGGAGCCGGGCGGCCGCTTTCTGCTCACCGCCGACAACCACAACTCCGTCAACGGCCTGCGTGAGTTCGCCCAGGCGCACGGCGCCGACGTGCGCTACGTGCCGCCCGGCCCGGAGCTGCGGCTGAGCGGGCTGCGGGAGCACCTGGCCGGCGCGGACCGCGGCCGGCACAACCTGTTCGCCTTCCCCGCGCAGTCCAACTTTTCCGGTGTGAAGTACCCGCTGGAGATCATCGAGACCGCGCATGAGCACGGCTACCACGTGGTGCTGGACGCCGCCGCGTTCGTCCCCACCAACCGGCTGGACCTGGGGCGGTACGCGCCGGACTTCGTCTGCATCTCGTTCTACAAGATGTTCGGCTTTCCCACCGGCGTGGGCGTGCTGCTGGCGCGCCGCAACGCGCTGGGCGAGCTGCACCGGCCGTGGTTCGCCGGCGGCACCGTGCGCTTTGTCAGCGCGCAGAACAAGGTGCACCTGCAGCACGTCACCGGCCGCGCCTTCGAGGACGGCACGCTCAACTACCTGGGCATCGCGGCGGTGCCGGCGGGGCTGGACTTTCTGGACGGGATCGGCATCGAGCGCATCAACGCGCACGTCATGCGGCTCACCGAGCGGCTGCTGGGGGAGATGCTGGCGCTGCGCCACGGCAACGGCGCGCCCATGATCCGCATCTACGGCCCGGAGAACATGCAGATGCGCGGGGGCACCATTGCCTTCAACCTGCTGGATCCCGACGGCGGGCTGGTGGACTTCCGCGTAGTGGAGCAGCGGGCCAACGAGGCCGGCATCTCGCTGCGCACGGGCTTCTTCTGCAACCCGGGCGCGGCGGAGTTCGCCTTCGAGTACCCGGACGAGGACGCGTTCCGCTGCATCAAGCAGCTCACGCCGGAGACGTTCAACATCCAGGTGTTCGGCGACTGCATGAGCGACCATCCCATCGGCGCCATCCGCGCGTCCGTGGGCATCGCCAGCACCCAGGCGGACCTGGACCGGCTGATGGAGATCCTCCGCACCTTCCGCGACGCCGGCTGCGAGACCCCCGCCGGCACCGAGCTCCCCGCGCTCGCCACCGTGGACTGACAAGCGCATCGCGCGCACGGCGTGGAGCAAACGCGAGAGGACGCGGAGGGAACCATCCCCCCGCGTCCTCTCGTCTTTCACTTCCGCACCAACGCGCTCACGCACTCCCGCACTCGCCGGTCACGCCCGCTTCTCGCGCAGAGGCTCATCTTCGGGCGGCAGGATGGGCCGCACGGGATCGTCCGCCTGCGTCAGCGGGTCGTGGGTGACCTCGTCGTGCGCCTCCAGCTGCTTGGGGAACATCAGCGACGCCACCACCGACCCGATCAGCACGCCCGCCACCACCCCCAGCGACAGCCCGATGGGCACGTGGTACACGCCGGACGCCAGCATCTTCA
>DATABT010001016.1:0-6309 GCA_036259455.1 Longimicrobium sp.
TACTTGGCCGCCGTGGCCGGCGACGCGGCGGGGGAGGGGACGCTGGGGCTGGCCCTGGCGGACCTGACCACGGGCGAGCTGACCACGCTCGCCGTGCACTGGGACCACCTCGTGGACGTGCTGGGGATCTGGCAGCCGGCGGAGCTGCTGCTGCCGCGGACGTGGGAACTCTTCCCCATTCCGGGGACGAACGAGATCACGCGGACGTACCGCGGCGACTGGCTCTTCGACCCGCGCGGCGCGTCGGAGGAGCTGTGCCGCCACTTTCGCGTCGCCAACCTGGCGGGGTACGGGTTCGAGGAGCGGGACCAGTGGCTGGCCGCCGCCTGCGGCGCGCTGGTCGCCTACCTGGGCGAGGTGCAGCCGGCCGGGTTCGCGGGGCTCCGTCCGCCGCAGGTGGAGCGCCCCGGCGGCGTGATGGCGCTGGACGAGATGACGCGCCGCAACCTGGAGCTGGTGGAAACGCTGCGCGGCACCGGCCCGGACGGAACGCTGCTGGGCGTGCTGGACGAGGCGTGCACGCCCATGGGGAGCCGCCTGCTGCGCCGCTGGCTTCTGGCGCCCCTGCTGGAGCCGCCGCGCATCAACGCGCGGCTGGACGCGGTGGCGGAGCTGGTGGAGGGCGACGCCATGCGCCGCTCCGTCCGCGACGCGCTGGGCGGGGTGAAGGACCTGGAGCGGCTGGCGGTAAAGGTGGGCGCGGGACGGGCCACGCCGCGGGAGATGCTGGCCCTTTCCGCGTCGGTGTCGCGGCTCCCCCGGCTGCTGGACGCGCTCGGCGGACTGGAGCGGGGGATGCTCTGGATCCTGCGCGAGGGGATCGACCCGCTGGAGGACGTCCGCGAGGCCATCGACCGCGCCGTGGACCCGGAGGCGCCGGTGTCGCTTGCCGACGGTGGCGTGATCCGGGCGGGCTATCACCGCGACCTGGACGAGCTGCGCGGCATCCGCGACGGGGCGGTGGAGTTCATCGCCCGGCTGCAGGCGCAGGAGCGGGAGCAGACCGGGATCAACACCCTCAAGGTCGGCTTCAACCGCGTCTTCGGGTACTACCTGGAGGTCACCCGCAACCAGTCGGAGCGCGTCCCCTCCCACTATCACCGCAAGCAGACGCTGGCCAACGCCGAGCGCTACTACACCGCGGAGCTCAAGGAGTGGGAGGAAAAGGTGCTGGGCGCCGAGGAGCGCATCGGCGCGCTGGAGCAGCGGCTGTTCGCGGAGCTGCGCGAGACGGTCGCGCGTGAGGTGCGGCGCATTCAGCGGGTGGCGGAGAACGTGGCGTCGCTGGACGTGCTGGCCACGCTGGCGGAGGTGGCCGTCCGCCGCGACTTCGCGCGCCCGGAGGTGGACGAGGGAACGGTGCTGGAGATCCGCGGCGGCCGCCACCCGGTCGTCGAGACGATGATGCCGCGCGAGGACTTCATCCCCAACGACGTTCGGCTGGACGGCGACGCGCGGGTGATGATCCTCACCGGGCCCAACATGGCCGGCAAGTCCACCATCCTGCGCCAGGTGGGGCTCATCCAGCTGCTGGCGCAGGTGGGATCGTTCGTTCCCGCGCGGACGGCCAGGGTGGGGATCGCGGACCGCATCTTCACCCGCGTGGGCGCGTCGGACAACCTGGTGCGCGGGCAGTCGACGTTCATGGTGGAGATGAACGAAACGGCCGCCATCCTCCACTCCGCCACCCACTGCTCGCTGGTGCTGCTGGACGAGATCGGCCGCGGCACGTCCACCTGGGACGGGCTCTCCGTGGCGACGGCGACCACGGAGCACCTGCACGACGTGGTGGGTGCCAAGACGATCTTCGCCACGCACTACCACGAGCTCACGCGCCTGTCGGAGCGGCTGCCGCGGGTGGTGAACTTCAGCGTGGCAGTGCGCGAGGTGGGCGAGGACATCGTCTTTCTGCGCCGCCTGGTGGAGGGCGGCGCGGACCGCTCGTACGGCGTGGAGGTGGCGCGACTGGCCGGCCTGCCGGAGACGGTGGTGGATCGCGCGCGCCAGATCCTGCGCGAGCTGGAGGAGCAGTCCGCCGGGCAGGGCCTCGCCGCCCCGCCGCCGGACGTGCAGCTGGGGCTGTTCGAGGCCGGCCTGCCGCACCCCGTCGTGGAGCGCCTGCGCGCGCTGGACGTGGACGGCCTTACGCCGCTGCAGGCGCTGAACCTGCTCGCGGAGCTGAAGAGGGCGGCGAAGGGGTGATCCTGCGCGGGAGGGCGCGGCGATCCGTTCGTCCCCGTGGTCCGTTCCGCGGGCGTGGCGGGACAGCAGCAGGGTTGAATCGCGGGGCGGACGGGGTTATCCCTTCCATGCCGGGCGAACGCGCCCGGCGTATCGATCACGGCCGAACGCCCGGCGACGGGCGGCGGGGGATCCGGAAAGGCGCGACGGGCGCGCTTGGGGTGAACCCGGCGGAAACGCCGGGCGGGGACTTCCTGCTCCGAACCCGACAGCTAACCCCGCAGGCACAGATGGAAGGTGATTGAATGGAATCCCAGCCCCCGCGGGCCGCGGCCGTGCCGCGTCCCGAACCCACGTCCCCGGCCGTCGGCGCGCGACTGACGCGTGCGCGCGACGGCTCGTACGTTCTCGGCTCGCTGCGCGTGCGGCCCCGTTCGCGGACAGGGCGCGGCCGCGCCGCCGCGCCGTTCCTTCCCGACGACGAGAGGGAGCGCCGCGAGCACGTGCGCCGCTGGGCGCGGATGATGATCGTTCACCTGGAGCGGTCGGACTTCGACGCGCGCCACGAAGGGTACGTGCCCACCCTCCAGCGCCTTTGCGACCTGCTGGAGCGCGAGATGGAGCGCGCCGCGGCGGTGGATGAGGGGTGATCCCGTACCCTCCCTGTCCTCCCGGGGGGTCTTGAAGCTCGCCCCCGCCGCGGCTGTCATCTGGAAGGAGGCGCCCGCGTGATCGTTGCCGGTGCGGGAACCGGTGGCGCCGACCGAGAAATCTACTCACCCGTGCCGGTGATCCGTTTCTCGCTCCGCGCTCGCCCGGAGTTCTTTCCGCCCAGGGGGCGCGCCCTTGCGGAACTCGTTTGCGTGCAATCGGTTCGGCGCGACCGGAGGATCTACCCAGCGCCCGCTGGGAGGCCGGCCTGGTGCACGGCGCCTCGTCCCGGTATCGCGGGCGAGATCCTTCGGTCGCCGCCGTAGGTCGTGCACCAGCAAGGACTTGTGCGGGCGGCTCCCTGAATAGAGAATCCGGACGAGGTCCGTCGAGCGAGGCGTGGCACCTGCCCGGGCGAGTAGATTTCTCAGTCGGCGCCATGGGTTCCTGCACCGGCAGCGGTCACGCAGGCGCCTCCTTCGAAATGACAGTCCCGGCACGAGCGACTTTCATCCGACAGGGTGCGCGCAGCGCCGAACGACTCAGGAAGTCAAGCCGCCGGACGAGAGGGTTCAAATCAAAGACGCACGCCTCACGCGGAGCCGCACGGGTCGAACCCCGCCGGCTCCGCGTGAGGCGTTTCCGTCCGGCCGTCAGGACGGGGGCAGGGGCGGGCGCCCGGCCGCGGGAGCGCGCGCGGCGCGAAGGAAGAGCGAGTCCCCGGCCGCCACGCCGACGGCGGGCGAGGCTCGCAGCGGCACCCGCGCCACCACGTGGCAGTTGAAGCAGGGCGGGGCGGGAACGCCCGCGGCCGGCCGGTAGATCAGTGCCTCCACGCTCCACAGCCATCCATCCCCCAGCGGCAGGGAAACGGTGCCGGTGCCGAGGGATTCTCCGGGCGCGCCGCGCACCTCCACCCGCACCTCCATCGTGCCGCTCTCCGCCGCCGGGTACCACGCCGTGTGCGGCGACGGCTGCAGCTCCGTGCGGCGGAAGCCGTCCGCCGGCACCCGCCGCTCGCTCCCGGCGTCCGCCAGCGTGGCCGTCATTACCGGCGCCACGCCCGCCGGCGCGCTCACCAGCACGCGAACGGCGCTCTGCATCCGCGCGGGGACGGGGTCCCAGCTCGCGGCGCGTCCCGCGGCGGACCCGCACCCCGCCCCGGCGAGGAGCAGCGTGGAGACGGCGAGGGCGATGCGGGTGGCGGAGCTCTTCTGCACGGCGCGTCCTCCGTTCCGGGTGTGCTGTCCGGCGCGGCGGCACACCGTTCTGCCGCGCCGGGGGAGAGGTCATACCGCATCCCGTAGACCGGGCAGCCGGCGATCACGTCACCGGCGACGCGGCCGGGTACTGCACCACGCCGTGCGCCCCGGCGCCCCACCGTGGCCGTCCGCCAGGTCGCAGAGAAAGGCGGCGACGGCGGCTTCGGACCGGGAGCCGTCCTGCCCGGCCCGCCCGGCTCCGCCCCGCGCACGGTTGCGAATCGTGGCCGGAGGAACGAGATTCGGCGCAGGAAAATGCAGCCGGCGAACCGCCCCGACCCATCCATGAACCCGACGCGCCTCCTTGCCGCGCTGGCCCTGTGCCTGGCCGCGGCCGCGTGCACTCGCAAGCCCGTGGTGGAAACCGAGCCGGTCGCGCTCACCCCGCCCGCGTTCCAGTACCCCGAGGACCTGTGGGACGCGGGGGTGGAAGGCAGGACGGTGCTGCGCATTCTGATCACCGAGCAGGGAACGGTGGACAGCGCGCGGGTGGAGACGCCCAGCGGCTACGCGGCCTTCGACAGCGCCGCGCTGGCGGGGACGTCGGCGCTGCGCTTCGATCCGGCCAGGCGGGACGGCACCCCGGTGCGCAAGTGGGTGCTGCTTCCCGTGGAGTTCGACATCACCCCCGCGGGCAAGGGCACGCCCGGCGCGGGGGACACCGCCTCTCCCCGCGGCGCCGGCGGTTCCGGCGGCGGCGAGACCCTCAACACGGCCGACCCGGCGGCGCCGGCGGCCGCGCAGGAGAACCCAACGTAATGACGCAGTCCGCGCTGGACATCGCCTTCGCGCGCCCCCGCCACCAGCGCCCGTACGACAACGTGCTGGGCACCATCGGCTGGACGCCGCTCATCCGCCTGAACCGCGTGAACGCGGGGATCCGCACCCCCATCTACGGAAAGGCCGAGTTCTTCAACCCGGGCGCCAGCGTAAAGGACCGCATCGGCCCGGCCATCATCGAGGCGGCGGAGGCGGAGGGGACGCTCCGGCCCGGCGGCACCGTGGTGGAGGGCACCTCCGGCAACACGGGGCTGGGGCTGGCGCTGGCGGCGGCCATCAAGGGGTACCGCTGCATCTTCACCATCCCCGACAAGATGAGCCAGGAGAAGGTGCGCCTGCTCAAGGCCTTCGGGGCGGAGGTCATCGTCACCCCCAGCGCGGTGGCGCCGGACCATCCGGACAACTACGTGATGCGGGCCAGACAGATCGCCCACGACACGCCCAACGCCATTCTGGCCAACCAGTTCTACAACCAGGCCAACCCGCTGGCCCACTACCGGACGACGGGCCCGGAGATCTGGGAGCAGACGGAGGGGCGCGTCACCCACTTCGTCAGCGCGGCGGGGACGGGCGGCACCATCACGGGCGTGGGCCGGTTCCTCAAGGAGCGCAAGCCGGGGGTGCGCATCATCGGCGGCGATCCGCAGGGCTCCATCCTGGCGGCCGTCGCGAAGACGGGGGTGAAGCCGGAGCCGGCGCCGTACAAGGTGGAGGGGATCGGGCAGGACAAGGTCCCCGGGACGCTGGACCTGTCCGTCGTGGACGACTGGGCGACGGTGGACGACCGCACGGCGATGGGGATGGCGCGCCGGCTGACGCGCGAAGAGGGGCTGTTCGTGGGCGGATCGACGGGGCTGATCGCGCATGTGGCGCTGGAGGTGGCGCGCCAGGTGGACGATCCGGACGCCTGCGTGGTCTTCATCCTCTGCGACACGGGCGAGCGCTACCTGTCCAAGGTGTTCAGCGACGAGTGGATGCAGGAGAACCAGCTGCTGGACCCGGCGCGCATTTCGGCCGGGGACGCGCTGGCGCACAAGGAGGCGGGTGCGCCGCGCGAGCTGGTGTCGGTGGCGCCGGAGACGCCGGTGCGGCAGGCGCTGGGGCTGATCACCACCCACAACGTGAGCCAGCTGCCGGTGATCGTGGAGGGCGACTGCGTGGGACACCTGGCGGAGAGCACGCTGATGGCACGCGTCATCGAGGACACCAGCGTCCTGGACCAAGCCGTCCAGCACGTGATGGACGCCCCGCTGCCGGTGGTGGACGCGCACGTGGACATGCCGGGCCTCACGCGCCTGCTCTCGCGGCAGAACCCGGCGGTGCTGGTGCGCCGCGGCGGCCGGCTGGCCGGGATCATCACCCGCTACGACGCCCTTCGCTACATCACCGACGGCCGCTGACCCACGCGGATGCTGACGCGCCAATCGGCCCCGGC
>DATABT010001017.1:0-7169 GCA_036259455.1 Longimicrobium sp.
ATCAGCTCGGAGAGGGTGCGGCACTCGCAGGTCACGCGGCGCGTGGCGAAGCGGTCGTCCAGCAGCTCCTGCAGCTGCGCCTCCGTCGCGGGTGCGCCGTCGCCGCCGCGGGCGCGGGCCAGGTAGGCGCGGACCAGGGCGCGGTCTTCCGTGGCCTCGCCGTACAGGCCGGACATCACGGACACGCGTGGATACCAGGTGTACTCGCGCGGCCCGGCCCGGTCGCTGACGGCGCACTGCAGTACGGTCGCGTCCACGCCGTAGATCTCCGCGTTGAGACGGAGCGCGTCCGCCACCTCCGCCACCGGCTCCACCGCGACGATCCGGGCGGAGGGGCACTCCGTGGCCACGAAGGCGGTGAACATCCCGATGTTGGCGCCCACGTCCCAGACGACGGCGTCCCGGCCCAGCCGGATGCCGCCGCGCAGGTAGGAGCGCTCCGCGAAGATCTCGCGGTACATGAACTCCGTCTCGCTCACGTTCAGGCTTACGACCGGCCAGCCGTTGGGGAGCTCGTGGACGGTGCGCCCCTCCAGCCGCCCCTGCGCGCGCATGGCGGCCAGGTGCGCCGTGGCGGGCGTGTGCCCGGGATCGGGGACCAGGTACGCGGCCAGGCGCGTGTCGCCCGGTCCGTGCACGCGCGCCACGACGGCCGCGTCCGCCACGGCGGGGTGCCGGCACGCCACGGCGCCGATCTCCCCCGTCTCGATGCGGAAGCCGCGCACCTTGACCTGTCCGTCGCGGCGGCCCAGGTACTCCACGTCGCCGCCGGCCAGCCACCGCGCCGCGTCGCCGCTGCGGTACAGGCGCGCACCCGGCTTCGCGGGATCGGGGACGAAGCGCGCGGCCGTCAGCCCGGGACGATCGACGTAGCCGCGCACCACGCCCGATCCGCCCACGTAGACCTCGCCGGGAACGCCGATGGGCGCGGGCTGGCCGTGGTCGTCCAGAATGCGCATCCGCACGCCCGGCAGCGGCCCGCCGATGCGGCTGGCCGGCGCGTCGCGCAGGTCCTCCTCCCGCACCGGGCGAAAGGTGACGTGCACGGTGGTTTCCGTGATCCCGTACATGTTCACCAGCCGCGGCCGGTCCACCCCGTGGCGCTCCACCCAGGGCCGCAGCGCGCGCAGGTCCAGCGCCTCGCCGCCGAAGACGACCGTCCGCAGCGCCAGCCGCGGGTCGCGCTCCCTGCGATCGACCTCGGTCAGCGGCATGAAGGCGGAGGGCGTCTGGCTGAGGACCGTCACCCCCTCCTCGCACAGCAGGCGGTAGAAGGCGTCCGGCTCGCGCGAGGTGGTCCAGGGGACGACGACCACGCGGCCGCCGTGCAGCAGCGCGCCCCACATCTCCCACACGCTGAAGTCGAATCCGGCGGAGTGGAACAGCGTCCACACGTCCTCCGCGCCGAAGCCGAAGAGCGGCTGGCAGCCCTGGAACAGGCTGGTGACGTTGCGGTGCGTGACGGCCACGCCCTTGGGGGTGCCGGTGGATCCGGAGGTGTAGATGACGTACGCCAGGTGGTCCGGCCCCGCCCCGCCGCGCGGATCGTCCTCCGGCGCCGCGGCGATGCGCTCGGCGTCCCGGTCCACGCAGATCACGCGCGCGCGCCCGGGCTCCACGCGGTCGAAGAGGACGGAATCCGTCACCAGCACCGGCGCGCGCACGTCCGCCAGCAGGAAGGCGAGCCGGTCCGGCGGATAGCCCGGGTCCATCGGCACGTACCCGCCGCCGGCCTTGGAGACGGCGAGAAGGGCGATGACCAGCTCCGCGTCGCGATCCAGGCAGACGCCCACGGGCACGTCCGGGCCGACCCCGGTCGCGCGGAGGACGTGGGCCAGCTGGTTGGCGCGGCGGTCCAGCTCCGCGTAGGTGAGGGTCGTGCCCTCCGCCGCCAGCGCGGGGGCGTCCGGCGTCCGGCGCGCCTGCTCACCGAACCACGCGGCCAGCGTCGTCGGACGATGATCCACTCGCGCGCCATCGCCCCACGCATCCAGCTGTCGGCGCTCCTCGTCATCCAGCAGCGGCAGCTCGCCGACGGGGCGGTCCGGGTTCGCGGCCGCGGCGGCCAGGAGCGTGCGGAAGTGCCCCGCCATCCGCCGGATGGTTTCCGCGTCGAACAGGTCCGTGCTGTACTCGATGGCGCCCACCATCTCCGCCGGCGTCTCCACCAGCGAGAGGGTCAGGTCGAACTTGCTGGTTCCCGTGCCCGCGGCCGGGGCGTCGGTGCCGCCGGTCCCCGGCGCGGCCGCCGCCTCCGCGCCGGACGCGGCGTTCATGAAGGTAAAGGCGACCTGGAAGACGGGGTTGCGGTCCGGCTTGCGCTCCGGCGCGATCTCTTCCACCAGCCGCTCGAACGGCAGCTCCTGGTGCGCGTAGGCGCCCAGCGTCACGTCGCGCACGCGGTCGCGCAGCTGGCGAAAGGTGGGGTTGCCGGACGCGTCCGTGCGCAGCGCCAGCGTATTGGTGAAGAAGCCGATCAGCGGCTCCAGCTCCGCCCGGTTGCGTCCCGCGATCGCGGACCCGACCACGAGGTCGGTCTCCCCCGTGTAGCGCAGCAGCAGCGCCTTGAAGGCGGCCAGCACCGTCATGAAGAGGGTGGCGCCCTCGCGGCGGCCCATCGACCGCAGCGCCTCCGTCACCCGCGGCGGCACGGAGACGGGCACCACCGCGCCGCGGAAGCTCTGCACGGCCGGCCGCGGCCGGTCCGCCGGCAGCTGCAGCAGCCCGGGCACGCCGGCCAGCTGCCGCTTCCAGTAGTCCAGGTGCTGCGCCAGCACGTCTCCGGTGAGGGTGCGGCGCTGCTCGGCGGCAAAGTCCGCGTACTGCAGCGGCAGCGCGGGGAGCGGCGACGCCTGGCCGGTGGCGAACGCGGTGTAGAGGAGTCCCAGCTCGCGCAGCAGCACCTGCAGCGACCAGCCGTCCGCGACGATATGGTGCACGGTCAGCAGCAGCACGTGGTCGGACTCGGCCAGGCGCAGCACGGAAACACGCAGCAGCGGGCCCGCGCTGAGGTCGAACGGCCGCCGCGCCTCTTCCTGCGCCAGTTCCTGCGCCCGCGTCTCGCGGGTGTCCGCCGGCTCGCCGCGCAGGTCGGTGACGGGAATGGTGAGCGTCAGCGACGGCAGCACGCGCTGCACCGGCCGCCCGCCCTCCGTGCCGAAGACCGTGCGCAGCACCTCGTGGCGGCGCACGATTTCGTTCACGGTGCGCTCCAGCACGGGAACGCTGAGCGGCGCGGAGAAGCGAAACGAGGTGGGGACGTTGTACGCGGCGCTGCCGGGCTGGAACTGGTCCAGAATCCACAGCCGCTCCTGCGCAAAGGAGAGCGGCGCGGTGCGCCCCGCGGGCTCGCGGTCGCCGCCGCCGTTCTGCCTGCGAAGGAGCTCCGCGAGCAGCCGGCGGCGCTGCTCGGGCGTCATCTCGTTGATCTGCTGCTCCGTAATGCTCATTTCCCCCGCTCCTGTTGCGCGGCCAGCGCCCAGAACGCCGCGATCATCTCGGCGTCCGACATCGCCGCCGTCCCGTGCTTCGTCTCCGCCGTATGGCCGGTCGATCCCGCCGCCATCCGCGGCGGCATCGCCGTCACTTCGTCATCCGACTGCGCATCGGCGGCGGGGGGATGATGCGCATCCGCCGCCGCGCCGTTCGATCCGCCCGCCATCCGCAGCAGCAGCGCCGTCACCTCGTCATCCGAAAGCGCATCGACGGCAGGGGGATGATGGGCATCCGCCTCCGCTCCGTTCGATCCGCCCGCCATCCGCAGCAGCATCGCCGCCACCTCATCGTCGGACAGCGCATCGACGGCGGGGGGTTGATGCGCATCCGCCACGCCGTTCGATCCACCGCCCGCCATCCGGAGCAGCATCGCCGTCACCTCATCGTCGGACAGCGCGTCGGCGGCGGCGGGATGATGCGCGTTCGCCGGCGCCCCGCCCGCGGTTCCGTCCGCGAGCAGGAGCGCCAGCATCGCGCCGACCTCATCATCCGACAGCGCGTCCACGTCTACCTCATACGCGGCGTGGGACGCGGATCCGTTCGCGCCGTTCGCGTGCGGAGCGGGATCGGCGGATGTGGCGCGCCCGGCGAGCAGGCGCGCCAGCATCGCGCCGACGTCGTCATCCGGAACACCGTCGACGGCCGATGAGGTGGATGATTGGACGCGTGGGGTGGCGTCGTCATCCCCCAACGCGGCGCACAGCCAGTCGTGCAGCAGCGCCAGCTTCACGGGCGACAGGGCGCGGATGCGCGCGGCGGCGGCGGGGGCGAGGAGGTCCATCATCCACCGCCCGTTCAGATGCGCGCCATCCGCCGCCCGTGCCCGTTGCCGTTCACGGCCGCGGCGTAGCGCGTGGCTTCCCAGCGGGCGGCCAGCTCGGGGGTGGCGTACGCCTGGTTGATCTTGGCCCAGGAGACGGGCGCCGCGCTCAGCCCGCTGGCGGTGCACAGGCCCAGCAGGTAGCGCGGATCGTAGGCCACGCTGCGCAGCCCCTCGGGCGAGGTGAACCACACGCCGCGCGCGTCCTCGGAAACGGCCAGGGCGCGGTACCCGCAGCGCTGGTAGTACGAGGCGCGGCAGGCGGTGGCCAGCGCCGTGGGCTGGTAGGAGCTGATGAAGAACGGAAGGCCGCTCGCGTGAATGCTGCGCAGCGCGCGCGACGGGCCCGGCATGGTGCCGAAGCTGTTGAACGGAAAGAAGAGAAGGGCGCGCGCCCCGGCCAGGTCGCGCAGCGCGGGCTCCACCACGGTGTCGATGCGCCGCGCGTCGCCGGCCACGAAGCGCACGTCGTCGCACAGCCCTCGCTCCTCGGCCGCGCGGCGCGCGGTGGCGATGTGGCGCTGCACCAAGTCCACCCCCAAGTAGCGCTTTCCGTGCGCCACGGCCCACCCCAGGTTGCGCCCGTCCATGCACCCCACCTCCACCAGCACGTCCACGCAGTCGGCCACGTCGCTGAGCATCTGCTGCTCGGCGGCCAGGAACTCCGTGATGGCGGGAGGATGACAGGCGGGGTCCATCAGCCGGTCGCCGGCGCCCTCTTCGAAAAACCGCTGTACCCGTGGAATGCGTAGCCCCTTCATCGTAACCACTCCTGGGTCATCCGGCGCCGCGCGCACCCTGTACCATGAACGTCGCCCGCACCGCGGCCGTCATTTTCGAAGAAGGCGCCCGCGTGATCGCTGCCGGTGCAGGAACCCGGGGCGCCGGCCGGGAAATCTGCTCACCCGTGCTGGTGACACGGATTCTCGCTCCGGGCTTGCCCGGGGTTCCATTCAGGGACCGGACGGCCGGCGGCGCACGGCGAACGCGCCGCGCGCCGCGGGAAGTCGGGCTACCGGGGCAGAAACGGCGTGCTGGCCAGGGTGGCCTGCCCGGCCGCGTGCAGGTGCGCCGCGGCGGTGCAGAGCGCGTGACCGTCCAGCTGCGACGTGTCCATGCGCCCCACGGTGTTCAGCACGTCGTCCACGTACTGGCGCAGCGCCGCGGCCACCCGCTCGCGCGTCTCGGGGGGCAGCTGCGCCTCTTCCACCTCGCGGGCGTAGTTCAGGTGCGCCTCCAGCTGGCGGACGGGGTCCGTGGGCGAGTCGAAGAGGGTCTTGAGGTAGGTGAGGTACGCGGACTCGCTGCGGCGGCGGGCCTCTTCGGGGTCCCACGCCTCCTGCAGCGCCTGCGCGTAGCGGCCGTACGCGGAGCCAAGGCGGTTGGCGAGGTCCACGGTGTTGTCGGAGGGCAGCTCGCCCCGGCCGGCGATGTCGCGGTACTCCTGCTCGTCGGACTCGGTCATGGTCGTCTCCCCGGTTTGCTGGTACGTGCAGCAGTACGGCCGAAAACGAACGGCGGAGCCCGCGCGGCGAACGGCTTGCGCCGCGCCGGGGCTCCGCTGAAAACACCTTATCCCGGGATGTGGCCCGCGTGGAGAACCGCCCGTTGCGTCACTTGCATCCCAACCTCCCACCCAAAAAATCCGCGAAAACCGCGATCAAGATCCGGCTGCCGCGCAGGCGCGGCGTCATCAAGCGCACGACGGTGAGCGGCCGCCGGCCAGAACGGCGGGACCACTCACGCCCGCATGGTAGGTTGGGACAGGGCCGGGTGTCAAGAACGGCGTAAACCGATCCCCGGGTGCGCGGATTGCGCCTTCCTGTCGCCCGGCCTCATCCAGCGGTACGCGCGGCGGCGGAAAAGCGTCGTCCGGGAGCGCGCGGGGGAAGAGAGAAGACGCGGAGACGGACATCACCTCCGCGTCCTGGTTCCGTTCGGCGCCCGGCGCCACCTTGCGCCCGTAGCGCAGCGGCGGGACGACGCCTGCGCCGGCGGCTGATTCCACTGCCCGGCGCGGTGGAAACCTCATGCGTGACGGCTGACCCTTTCTCCACGGCGTACCCCGGGAGAGCTGGACGGCGGCGGCCCGCGTCACCGGGCCGCCGTCGTGCTCACGCCGCGCGGATCGCGCGGTAGCGGGCCTTTACCAGCTGGAAGATGCCGTACGCGATCAGCCCCAGCGCCACGGCGCCCAGCAGGTAGGGTCCGTAAGGCGCCTGCCGCAGCGTATTGAGCGCGCCCTGCAGCCCTTCGGCGCGGGCCGCGTCGTACCGCAGCGCCGCCTGCACAACCAGCCAGCCGATGATGACGAACACCACGCCCCGCGCCGCTGTCCCCGCGCGCCCGGTGGCCACCACGCGCCGCCGCGTCGCCACCGCGCTCCCCGTCAGGTTCAGCCGCTTGTCCAGGTCGTCCTTGAACGCCTTGACGATCTGGTAAACGCCGTACGCCGCGATCCCCGCCCCCACGATCCCCACGGCGATGCGGCCGTACGGCTTTTCCATCACCGCGGCCGTCCAGTGCTGCGCGCCGCCGCCCTGACCGCCGCCGGACCCGAGCAGCAGCCGCACCGCCTGCAGGGTGAGCGCGCCGTACGCCGCCGCGCTGATCGCGTGACCCACGCGGATGACGGTGCGCTTGCCGCCGCCCTCCGGGTGCTCCGGGTCCAGGGCCGTCTGCACCACGCGCCAGAGGACGAACCCCGCCAGCCCCACGGCTACGATCCCCAGCAGCGTCTTGCCGAACGGCTGGCGCAGGATGGTGCCCAGCGCGCCCTCCTGCCCCTCGACGCGTTCCGCGGGGCTGAACGCCGCCTGCGCCGCCAGGCCGCCGATGATCAGGTAGACGACGC
>DATABT010001018.1:0-2119 GCA_036259455.1 Longimicrobium sp.
AACGGCCGCGAGTGGGGTGACGCGCCGGGCGGCGCCGTGGTCCCGGCGGCCGTTGGACGACGATCTGAGGGTCTGCAGCACCTCGCCCAGGCTGGCGTTCACCTCCAGCGCCGCCTGCGACCATGCCGCCGAGGCGCGCTGGTCCAGGTTGGCGATGCGGTCGGAGACGGTCATCAGCAGCCGCTCCACTTCGCCGATGGCGGGCTGGGCGCGCTCCACCTGGGCCGCCACCGCCTCCATGCGGCTGGCGGCGGCCTCGCCCCCCTGGTGCAGCGCCTGCAGGGTGGCCTGCACGCCGTTCGCCGCCTGCTGCGCGCTCGCCTGGAATGCGGCCACCGAGCTGAGCGACTGCTGCAGCGCGGCCACGCTCTGCCGCACCAGCTCCACCGAGTCGCGCGCCTCGCGGCCGCGCTCGTCCACCGTGTCGACGATTCCCTGGTAGGCGCGGGTGTTGGCTTCCACCACCCCGGCCAGGTCCACCACCCGCCGCTGCAGCTCGCGCAGTTCCTGCGAGGTGCGCTCGTGCAGGGTGCGCTCCTGCTGCTCGGCCAGGTCCACCAGCCGCTCGTTCAGCCGGTCGAAGGCGTCGCCGAACGCCTCGCCCAGGGCGTTCATCCCCGATTCCACGCCGGCGATGGAGTAGCCCGCGTCGCGCACCTGGAGCGCCGTCTCGCGCAACTCGCTCACCGCCTGCGTGAGCGGGTCCGCCGACCCCACCTGCAGGCCGCCGTACAGGTACTCGGTGGAGACCAGTTCCAGCCGCTCCAGCAGGTTGCGGCGGCCCATGAGCAGCCCCTGCGCCATCAGCCCGGCGGCGATGGCGCCCACCAGGGCCAGCACGTTGCCGCCGAACGCGTCCGCCACCGCCTGCAGCGGCTCGGTGATGGCCTCGGTGCCGCCGCCGCCGCCGGCGCCCGTCTGGCGCACCGCGTCGATGAGCCCCGGGAGCGCCGTCTTCACCCCCGCGAAGGTGCCCAGCACCGCCAGCAGCAGCAGCAGCGACGAGGCGAAGCGCGCCACGCTACCGTAGCGCGAGGTGCGCGTCTCCGCGATCACCCGGAGCTCGTCGGGGGAGACGAGCGCGTAGCGGTCGCGCTCCTTTTCCAGCACGCGCCGCACGCGGTCGTCCATCAGCGTGTCCACGCGGCCGCCGCCGCCGGTCCGGGCCTCGCGGATGCCGCGGCGGAACATGGACTCGCGCTGGTCCGCCGGGGCGAACACCAGCCCCATCCCTTCGCGGCCGTGACGGTACAGCCACTCGACGTCCTCTTCCTCCTGCCGCAGGTGCCGGGCGTCCCACCACACGCTCCAGCACGCCACGACGAACACCACCACGCCCAGCAGGATCAGGAGCAGGAGCGGGTAGTTGCGCTCTCCGGGGGCGCCCAGCCCCACCATCTGGCCGATGGTGGCCGCCGCCGACGTGGCGCTGTGCCGGACCAGCGCCACGATGAGCAGCAGGTTGAAGACGACGTAGAACGCCACCCCGACGAACCCGAAGGGGATCGCGAACCGGTCGCCGCGGGTGGGAAGGCTCAGCCCCCTGAGCCGCCCTTCGCCTGCAGCGGCGGTTTCCGGCGCAGGAGGCTCACCGGGCGGCGGAAAAGGGGCGATGCGGGGTTCGGCGACGCTCGGGTCCGGCATGGATTCCTTCAGGAAGTGGGATTGCGGAGGGTCAGCGCGGGCGCGCGATGCCGCGCTGGGTGACGGTGCCCACGCGCTGGCCCTCGTCCCAGCGGAGGACGGCGGGCGTCTCGGTGTCGTAGGTGGCGCCCGCGCGCTCCGTCTGCCAGTGAAAGAAGGTGCTCAGCCTGCGCAGCGCGTTCTCGTTCAGCGCCACGGACGGGTTCAGCCACAGGTGCGCCACGGCGGGGCCCCGGGGCTCCAGCCACGCCTCTGGCGGGTAGCTGGACGAGGCCACGATGCGGTCGTCGCGCGCCTCCACGTTCACCGCGCCCGGCGGCGGCCCGGCGGGCGCACGGGGCGCGGCCTCCCGCCCCGCCGGCGCCTCGTAGCCGTTCGCGGCTCCGATGTCGTGCTCCGTCGCCGGCGGTGCGTCGAACGGCGTGGACCGGAGCGGCGCCGGGTCGCGGTGCGCCGGTCCGGGCGCGGTGAAGCC
>DATABT010001019.1:0-10914 GCA_036259455.1 Longimicrobium sp.
TTCAACCGCTCGCCGGCAAGTCCGCGGCAATCTGCCGGGGAGCTGATGCACGAATACCTCCCCCAAGGGGTTTTGGGAGAGGTCGCGAGGCGACGAGCGGGAGGGGGCGCGCGGCTCGGAATCAGCTACACGAGCCAGGGCGGAGCCCATTCAGCATTGTAGAAGCACCATCCAGTTTACCAGAGGCGACCCGGTGACCGACGTTCTGAGCGCAGCGCACGCAGTGTCCGGCGAGGCGGAGTCCACTCACGCACTCACGCACGCACGCACTCACGCACTCTCCTCCCGCACTCCCGCACTGGGTTTTCTCGGCGTGGGCTGGATCGGGCGGCAGCGCATGGAGGCCATCGCGAACTCCGGCTTCGGGCGGGTGGCGGCGGTGGCGGACACGTCGGCGGAGATGATCGCCGCGGCGCGCCAGGCGGCGCCGGACGCGCAGGTGGCCGGCGGGCTGGACGCGCTGCTGGAGATGGGGGTGGACGGCGTCGTCATCGCCACGCCCAGCGCCATGCACGCGGAACAGTCCATCCGCGCGCTGGAGGCCGGGGCCGCCGTCTTCTGCCAGAAGCCGCTGGGCCGCACGGCGGACGAGGTGCGCCGGGTGGTGGATGCCGCGCGCGCCGCGGACCGGCTGCTCGCCGTCGACCTCTCCTATCGCTTCACGGAGGGGATGCGCGCCATCCGCGAGCGCATCGGCCGCGGCGAGCTGGGGAAGGTGTACGCGGTGGATCTCGTCTTCCACAACGCGTACGGACCCGACAAGCCGTGGTTCTACGATCCCGCGCTCAGCGGCGGCGGGTGCGTGATGGACCTGGGCGTTCACCTCGTGGACCTGGCGCTCTGGGCGCTGGACTTTCCGTCCGTGGAGAACGTGACGGCGCGGCTGTTCGCGGGCGGCGAGGCGCTGGGCGCCAACGCCGACCGTTGCGAGGACTACGCGACCGCGCGCGTCGATCTCGCCGGCGGCACGGCCGTGGATCTCGCCTGCTCGTGGAAGGTGAGCGCGGGGGAGGATGCGGTGATCGGCGCCGCGTTCTACGGCACGGGCGGCGGCGCGGCGCTCAAGAACGTGAACGGATCGTTCTACGACTTTGCCGCGGAGGCGTACCACGGCACCCGCCGCGAGACGCTGGCGGCGCCGCCGGACGCGTGGGGCGGGCGCGCCGCGGTGCACTGGGCGCGCCGGCTGAGCGAGGGCGCGCGCTTCGATTCCTCCACCGCGCGGCTGGTGGACGTGGCCGCCATCCTGGACCGCATCTACGGACGATGAAGATCCTCCTGACCACCGACACCGTCGGCGGCGTGTGGGACCACACGGTGACCCTGGCGCGCGAGCTGGACGCGGCCGGGCACGAGGTGCTGGTCGCCGTCATCGGCGAGCCGCGCGACGAGCGGCTGGCGGCGCTCCCCGCGGGCGTGCAGGTCGTATGGCGCGCCTACCGGCTGGAGTGGATGCAGGACGCGGCGGACGACGTGCGCGCCGCGGGGCAGTGGCTGCGCGGCATCGCGGAGAAGTGGGTCCCCGACGTCGTTCACCTGAACCAGATCGCCTACGCGGTGGAGGACTTCGGCGCGCCGGTGCTGGTGGCGGTGCACAGCGACGTGATCAGCTGGTGGCCGCACGTCCACGGCGTGGAGGCGCCGATGGAGGAGTGGGGGACGTACCGCCAGTGGCTGCGCGCCGGCCTGCGCTCCGCGGACGCCGTCGTCACCCCCACGGCGTACCAGGGCGCGCTGGTGATGCGCTACTACGGAATGGAGATCACGCGCGTCATCCACAACGGCATCCACTTCGTGGACGAGGAGACCACGCCACGGCAGGACGGGCTGGTGCTGAGCGTGGGCCGGCTGTGGGACCGCGGCAAGGGCGTGGACCTGCTGGACGAGGCCGCCGCCCTGCTGCGCGACGAGGCGCCGGAGATCCACGTGATCGGCGAGACGGTGGCGCCCCACGGGGAGGCCTTCAGCGTGCGCACGGTGACGGCGCACGGGCGGGTGGAGCGCGTGCAGGTGGACGAGTGGATGCGCCGCGCGAGCGTGTACGTGGCGCCCAGCCGTTACGAGCCGTTCGGCCTGGCGCCGCTGGAGGCCGCGCTGCACGGGTGCGCGCTGGTGCTGAGCGACATCGGCACCTTTCGCGAGCTGTGGGACGGCTGCGCGGAGTTCTTTCCCAGCGGCGACGCGCTGGCGCTGGCGCAGGCCATCCGCCGCGTCACCCACGACGATGCGCGCCGCGCGCGCCTTGCCCGCGCCGCCCGCACCCGCGCCGCGCGGCGCTACACGGCCCGGCGCATGGCATCCGAGTACATGGAACTCTATCACCAGATGATCCGCGACCACGCGAAGGTGCCCCGCCGCACGGAGGCGGTGGCGTGAGGGTGTGCGTTTCGCCGGCCCCCGCGTCGTGGCGAACGAATCCGCGGCTACAAAAGCGGAAAGCCCCGCACACCCCGCGGGGCTTCACCGGGCGGCCGTTTGCGCGGTTTGCCGGGGTGATGCGCGCATCTGTCGTTCCCGGGGAGGCGCCGCGCGGCCTCGCCCGTGCGCAAACCCGTGTGCGCCGGCCCAGGAATCCACTCCCCCGCGCCGAGAGCCGCCGGCGCGCCGTGATCTCGCCGCTTCCCAGCCTCCCCCGGGGCTTTCTGGGGCAGGTCGCGAGGCGACGAGCAGGAGGGGGCGTGCGCGCGGCGGAACGCCGATCGACGGGCGACGGAATCACGGCGATCGGAGGCGCGCGATGAAGTTCGTCTTCTTCATCCACAGCGCCGTCAGCGACTGGAACCACGGGAACGCGCACTTCATCCGCGGCCTGATGAGCGCGCTCACGCGGATGGGCCACGGCGTCGTCAGCTACGAGCCGCGCGGCGCCTGGTCCGTGGAGAACCTGCTGCGCGACCATGGCGTGGCGCCCATCGTCGACTTTGCCCGCGCGTATCCGGAGATCGACGTCCGCGACTACGATCCGCAGGCGCCGTCGCTGAACGACGAGCTGGCGCAGGCGGTCGCGGGCGCGGACGTGGTGCTGGTGCACGAGTGGAACGACCCGCACGTGGTGAACGCCATCCCGCCGCTGGTGCGCGCGGCGGGCGGCATTCCGCTCTTTCACGACACGCACCACCGCCCGTGGAGCCAGCCCGAGGCCATCGCCCGCTTCGACCTGCAGGCGTACGACGGCGTCCTGGCGTTCGGTGACGTGCTGCGCGACGTGTACCGCGAACGGTTCGGCGTGGAGCGCGCGTGGACCTTTCACGAGGCCGCGGACGTGGAGCGCTTCCGGCCGCTGGACCTGCCCAGGGAGACGGACGTCATCTGGATCGGCAACTGGGGCGACGAGGAGCGCACGCAGGAGTTGCGCGACTACTGGCTGGGCGCCGCGCGGCGCTTTCCCGGGCTGTCGTTCGCGGCGCACGGCGTCCGCTATCCCGAGTACGCGCTGGCGGAGCTGGCCGATGCCGGCGTGGAGTTCCGGGGCTGGGCGCCCTCCGTGCACGTGCCCGCCGCCTTCGCGCGCAGCCGCGTAACGCTGCACGTGCCCCGGCGTGCGTACGTGCAGGCGCTGCGCGGCATTCCGACCATCCGCATCTTCGAGGCGCTGGCGTGCGGCATTCCACTCGTGTCCGCGCCGTGGCTGGATTCGGAAGGTCTCTTTCGCCCAGGCGACTACGTTTCGGTGGATTCGCCCCAGGCGATGTGGCAGGCGCTGCACCGCTTCGCCACGGACGACGACGCGCGGGCGGAGCAGGCGGCGCGCGGGCTGGAGACCATCCTGGCGCGTCACACGTGCGGGCATCGCGCCGTGCAGCTTCTGGAGATCGTCGCGGAGCTCGGAGTTGCGGGCGCGGCGGGGGCTCTCGACGGAGGGAACAGGGAGAGGGGAATGGGGAATCGCCTGCAACACCAGACCGATTCACTGGCTTCGGAGGCGGCATGCACCTGACGTTCTTCGGCTCGTCGCTGGTTTCGTCGTACTGGAACGGCGCGGCCACGTACTACCGCGGACTCATCCGCGCGCTGCACGGGCTGGGTCACACCATCACCTTCTGCGAGCCCGACGCGTACGACCGGCAGAAGAACCGCGACCTGGCGGAAGACCCGGAGTACGCGCGCGTGATCGTCTACACCACGGAGGCGGAGCGCGACGCACTGTTGGAGCAGGCGTTCGCGGAGAGCGACTGGGTCATCAAGTGCAGCGGCGTCGGCGTGTGGGACGCGGAACTGGAAGAGGCGGTCGCCGAGCGCTCCGAGGGCCGCGCGATGACGGCGTTCCTGGACGTGGACGCGCCCGCGACGCTGGGCCGCATCGCCGCGGACCCGGCGGACCCGTTCCGGATGCACATCCCCCGCTACGACCACGTCCTGACGTATGGCGGCGGCCCGCCCGTCTGCGCGGAGTACGAGCGGTGGGGCGCCAAGGCGTGCACACCCATCTACAACGCGCTGGACCCGGACGAGCACCGGCCCGTGGAGGGCGTAGCCGTGGCGTACGATATCCTCTTCATGGGCAACCGCCTGCCCGACCGCGAGGCGCGCGTGGAGGAGTTTTTCTTCCGTGCCGCCACCCTCTGTCCGGAGCACCGGTTCCTGCTCGGCGGCGAGGGGTGGGGATGGAAGACGGACATGCCGTCGAACGTGACGTACCTGGGCCACGTCCCGACGTCGAAGCACAACACGGTGAACGCGAGCGCGCGCCTCGTGCTCAACATCCACCGGGAAAGCATGGTGCAGAACGGGTGGAGCCCCGCCACGCGCATGTTCGAGGCGGCGGGCGCGGCCAGCTGCCAGGTGACGGACGCGTGGCAGGGAATCGAGGACTTCTTCGCGCCGGGCGAGGAGATCCTGGTCGCCTCGTCCGCGGAGGAGGTGGCGCAGCTGGTGCGTTCGGTGGATGACGAGCGCGCGCGGCGGATCGGGGAGGCGGGACGCCGGCGGGCGCTGGCGGACCACACCTACGCCCGGCGCGCCCGGCAGATGGACGCCATCCTGCGCGCCGCGCTTGTGGAGGCGGCATGAAGCTCGTCGTCTTCGGCCTGACCATCTCCAGCAGCTGGGGGAACGGCCACGCGACCACGTACCGCGCCCTGCTGCGTGCGTTCGCCGCGCGCGGGCACGAGATCGTGTTCTACGAGTGGAATGCGCCCTGGTACGCGGGGAACCGCGACCTGGCCCGGCCCGGCTACGTGACACTCCGGCTGTACGACGAGTGGGAGCTCGCCGTTGACCGCGCCATCGCCGAGGCGAAGGACGCGGACGCCACGCTCGTGGGCTCGTACGTCAAGGACGGCCCGCGGGTGATCGACGACCTGGCGGAGGCGGGCGTGGATCTGCTCTTCTTCTACGACATCGATACGCCGGTCACGGTCGCCGCGCTGCGCAGCGGCGGGGCGGAGTACCTGCGGCGGGACCAGGTGCCGCTCTTCACCCGCTACCTGTCGTTCACGGGCGGGCCGTTCCTGCACGAGGTGCTGGAGGGCGAGCTGGGCGCGCGCGAGGCCCGGCCGCTGTACTGCTCGGTGGACGTGGATCGATATCATCCCACCGACGTCGATCCGCTGCTGGTGAGCGACCTGGCGTACATGGGGACGTACGCGCCGGACCGCCAGCCGGTGCTGGAGCGGTTCCTGATCGAGCCCGCGCGGCGGATGCCGGAGCGCAAGTTCTACGTCGCGGGCCCGCAGTACCCGGACGACATCCGCTGGCCGGCCAACGTGCTGCTGAACCCGCACCTGCCGCCGTCGCTGCATCCCACGTTCTACAGCAGCGCGCGCTGGCAGCTGAACGCCACCCGCGCGGACATGGTGCAGGCCGGCTGGTCGCCGTCCGTGCGCCTGTTCGAGGCGGCCGCCTGCGGCGCGGCGATGATCAGCGACCGCTGGCCCGGCATCGAGGCCTTCTTCACCCCCGGGCAGGAGATCCTGCTGCCGGAGAGCACGGAAGAGGTGATCGACATCCTCCGCACCACGCCGGCCGACGCGCGCCGCGCCATTGGCCTGGCCGCGCGCGAGCGCATCCTCGCGGAGCACACGGCCGCCCACCGCGCGGAGGAGCTGGAGGCCCTGGTGAGGGCCGCGGCGAGCGTGGGATAGATTCGTCGCGCGGGCTCCAGCGGGCGGCTGAAGCCGCGTGCTGGAACTGCCATGAGCCCGGGTCTCGGCGCCGCCGCCGCGTCGCCGAACCGGGCTTCACCTGCTCGCGTGGGCGGTGTGCGCTCCTGGACGCGTCGGCGTTGCGGGCAGCCGCGGGCGGACGCAGGTTGGGCGCGGAACCCATCCGCGGGACCCGAATGAAGGTTGCATCTTTCCCCATGTTGTTCACGCCTTCGCGCGCGCTCCGCACCTGCATCGCTCTCTGCTCGCTGGCACTCGCCGCCGCGTGCGCGCCACGGCCGATGCCCGCGCCGGCGCCGGTCATCTCATTCCCCGTACCGGAGGCGGCCGCCACGCGGCTGGAGCCGCGGGAGTGGACGGCGGAATCCGCCGTCGGCGACGCGGTGGCGTGGCTGCGGGCGGGGTGCGAGCGCCCGGCGGAGGGGAAGGCGGCGTGCGTGGAGCGCGGACTGGTGTCGCTGCTGGAGCAGGCCGGCGTCGCGCGGACGATGGAGGTGCTGGATTCGCTCGCGGCGCGGGACGCGGAGGTGCGGGCCAACGGGCACGCGCTGGCGCACGGGCTGGGGATGTCGGCGTACCGCTCGCCCGGGACGATGGCGGCGACCTTCGCCGACTGCCCCGTGTCGCAGATGTCGGGGTGCCAGCACGGCGTGATCCAGGGCTACTTCCTCGAGCTGGCGGGGCAGGGGCGCGAGCCGGGCGCGGCGGAGCTGGATGCGCTCTGCGCGCCGCACCAGGCGGTCTACTTCACCTTCTATCACTGCGCGCACGGCATGGGGCACGGCCTCATGGCGGCGTACGGGAACCATCTTCCCGCCGCGCTGGCGGCGTGCGACCGCGCAAGCGACCCCGACGTGCGCCGCATCTGCCCCGGCGGCGCGTTCATGGAGAACATCCTCCAGGCCACGCATCCCCATCACACCGCCACCGGCCACGCGGGCGTCCAGGGCGGCCACGGAGAGCATGGACCGGGGGATGCGCACGCGGCGCACGGCGCGTGGAAGGCGCTGGATCCCGCGGATCCGCACTACCCCTGCAACGCCGTGGACGCGAAGTACCGTGACGCGTGCTACGACCTGCAGCCGTCCGCGGTGATGTTCTTCAACCGCGGCGACGTGGAGGCCACGGCGCGCGTCTGCGAGAGCGCGCCGCACGACTTCGTCGCCACCTGCTTCATGAGCCTGGGGCGCGAGGTCACCACCTGGTCCGCGCTGGACCACGCCCGCATCGTGGACGCGTGCCGCCGCGCCGGCGCGGCGCAGGGCGGCCGCGCCGTCGGCTGGTGCGAGCAGGGCGCGCTGCGCACGCTGATGCTGCAGGCGGCGGACCCGCAGGAGGGCATCCGCTTCTGCCGCGCCGCGCCGGAGTCGAAGGGCGAGTGCTACCGCGTGGTCGGCGAGTTCGTCTCCACCCTCGTCACGGGCACGCAGGCGCGCGGCCGCCAGTGCGAGACGGCGGAGCCGGAGTTCGTCGCCACCTGCCGCCGAGGCGCGGGAATCGACCCATCCCCCGTCCGCGACGAGGAGTAGCCTGCATCCGGCCGGTTGCGCACGTCCGCTTTGCCGGCCAGAATTGCGACCGATCCCGGTCCACGATCCACCCATCCACCGATCGCATCCTGTGACGATGACGGTTCCGCTGCACCAAGGGTCCGTCCGCGTGGCCGCCGTCTGCACGCTGGTCCTCGCCGCCTGCACGTCGCACGAGCCCGCGGCCGGTCCCGCGCCCCGGCCGTCGGGCGGGCCGCCGCCGCGCGAGTGGACGGCGGAGTCTTCGGGGGCGGAGATCGCCGCCTGGATTCAGCAGGGGTGCCGGAGCGACGACCCCTGCATCGAGCGCGCGCTGGCGGGCGTGCTGGGGCAGGCGGGGATCGCGAAGAGCATGGAGGCCCTGGATTCGCTCGTGCTGCGTGACCCGCGCGTGCGCAACAGCGGGCACGCGCTCGCGCACGGGCTGGGCATCTCCGCCTACCGCGGGGCCGAGACGGTGGCGGCCACCTTCGCCGGCTGCCCCACGTCGCAGATGTCGGGGTGCTTTCACGGCGTCATCCAGGGCTACTTTCTGGACCTGGCCCGTCAGGGACGCCCCATCGGCGGGGCGGAGCTGGACGCGCTGTGCGCGCCGCACCTGGATGGGCCGCGATTCGTGCTGCACCACTGCGGGCACGGAACGGGGCACGGGCTGATGGCGGCGCACGACAACCATCTCCCGGCCGCGCTGGCGTCCTGCGACCTGCTGAGCGACGCCTTTACCCGCGAAAGCTGTTACACCGGCGCGTTCATGGAGAACGGCGTCCAGGTCACCCATCCGCATCACACCGCCAGCGGCCACGCGCAGACGCAGGGAGGCGGGCACGCGCACGGCGGGCACGCGTCGTCCCCGGATGATGCGCACGCGGGACACGGCGGCCACCACGCGGACGCGCAGGGGATGGTGCGCGGCGAATGGCGCGCGCTGGACCGCGACGATCCGCTGTACCCCTGCAACGTGGTGGACGAGAAGTACCGGCAGGCGTGCTACGGATACCAGCCGTCGCCGCTGATGTTCTTCAACGGCGGCGACGTGGTGGCCACCGCGCGCGTGTGCCAGACGGTGCCGGAGGCGTTCGTGGACGCCTGCTTCGGCAGCCTGGGGCGCGAGATCACCACGTGGGCGTCGCAGGAGCATGAGCGCACCGCGCGGATGTGCGCGGGTGTCGCCGAGGTGGCGGCGGGGCGGGCCGGCGCGCTGTGCGTGCGCGGCGCCGTGGAGACGCTGGTGCAGCAGTCCGCCGACCCGCAGAACGGCCTCCGCTTCTGCCGCGTGGTTTCCGGCGCGGAGCCGCGGGAAGAGTGCTACGACCGCGTCGGCACGTTCATGGTGACGCTCTACGCCGACGCGGAGGAGCGCGCCCGCCACTGCGCCGCCGCCGAGCCGGAGTTCGTCGCCGTCTGCCGCCGCGGCGCGGAAGTCGATCGCTCCGAGCGCCGCGACGGCGCCTGATCCGCTGCGGGGCCGGCGATGACGCTCCCGCTTACTCGGAGCCTTCTTGCAGGCTGAGGACCGCGGCTCGGCTCAGCCGGTGCAGCGGAAAGAGACGAGGCGCGGAGAACATCCGGGTTCTCTGCGCCTCGTTCTCCCCCTCTGCGCCTCTGTGTTGAAGCCGGGTGCCTTCACCAGGAGGCGGGGGATCTGGCGTGAGGACGCGTAGCCGGACCGGCATCCACGTCCATCTCTCGCTTCCTTCACGTCCTCCGCGCGATGCGCTCGAGGCTGCGCGCGGAGTTGCGGACGCCGTCGCGTGGAGCCACTTTTGCGGCGGACGTGCCCCAGAAACCGGCTCGACAACCCATCGCGATCAGGCAAGATGACGTTCCTGCTGCACCGACGCTCCGTCCCCGCGGCCGTGGCCGCCTGCGCCGCCCTGCTCTCCGCGTGCACGCCGTCCGCGCGCCCGTCCGGTGGACCCGCGCCGGACCTCGAATCCAGCGAAGTGCGCGTGTGGACGCCGGAGTCGCCCGCGCGTGAGATCTCGCGCTGGGTGCGGCGGGAGTGCGGCAACCCGTTCCGCAACAAGCAGGCGTGCGTGGAGCGCCACCTGGTCGCGCTCATCGACCAGGCCGGCATCGGGCGGACGATGGAGGTGCTGGACACGCTGGTGAACGTGGACGGCGACGTGCGCTTCAACGCCCACGCGCTGGCGCACGGCCTGGGCATCGCCGCGTACCGCACGCCCGAGACCATGGCCGCCACCTTCGCCGAATGCCCGCCGTCGCAGATGTCCGGCTGCTATCACGGCGTGGTGCAGGGCTACTTCCTCTCCCTCGCGCGGCAGGGGCGGCTTCCCGGCCAGCCGGAGCTGGACGCCATGTGCGAGCCGCACCGGGAGAGCACCTTCCTCTTCTTCCAGTGCGCGCACGGCATGGGGCACGGGCTTATGGCCGTGCACCAGAACCACGTGCCCATGTCGCTGGACGCGTGCGACCTGGCCTCGGACGACTTCATCCGCCAGTCATGCTACGGCGGCGTGTTCATGGAAAACGTGGTCAGCGTCACCCACCCGCACCACACCGCGGAGGGCCACGCCGGCACGCAGGGGCACCATGGCCACGGCGGCGGGGCGGGGGAGGATGCGCACGTCGCGCACGGAGGATCGCAGCCTCCGCCCGGCCACGCGGACCACGGCGCGCAGCAGGCGGGACACGATGCGCACGCGGACCACGCCGGTCACGGCGCCGCCCCGCGGGCGAACGCGCACGCCGCGATGCAGCACGGCGACTGGACGCCGCTCAACCGCGCGGACCCGCTGTACCCCTGCAACGCCGTCGCGGAAAAGTACCAGGAGGCGTGCTTCGCCATGCAGACGTCGCCCATCCTCTTCTACAACGGCGGCGACGTGGCGGCCACGGGGCGGGCGTGCGAGCAGGCGCCGGAGCGCATGGTGTCCATCTGCTACGGAAGCCTGGGCCGCGACATCATGGCGCTGGCCTCGCTGGACCACGCGCGCGGGATCGAGCTCTGCGGCCGCACCGCGGGGCAGGCCCGCGGGCGCGGACAGACGTGGTGCATCCTCGGCCTCGCGCAGAACCTGGTGAACCTGGCCGCGGACCCGGCCGAAGGCATCCGCTTCTGCCGCGCCGTCTCCGCCGCCGCGCAGAAGAGCGAGTGCTACCGCGTCGTCGGGGAGATGATTCGCACGCTGGTGAACGCCCCCGCGCAGCGCGGCGAGTCCTGCCGGACCGCCGAGCCCGCCTACGTCGCCATCTGCCGCGCCGGCGCCGGCGTAGACGAACCGGCGGACTGACGAAAGGCGATTCAGTGCAGAAACGAG
>DATABT010001020.1:0-15352 GCA_036259455.1 Longimicrobium sp.
TGCCGGCGTGCCTGGTGCACGCCGGCGCCCGTGTCGTGATGGAGTGAACGGGTGAATGGGGTGAACCGCGCCGATCGCGTGGATCCGCCATTCCAAGGTAGCGCCCGCGCGATCCTGGCCCGTGCACAAGGGTGGCGGCGCGACCGAGAAATCTACCCGCCCGTGCACGTGGCCGGCTCCATCGCAGGAGGCCCGCCGTGCAATCCGCGAAGGCTGATTTTCGTGATTCTCCAGGCGCGGTTTCACCGGTCAATCGCAGCTTCATCCGCGGGCAGAATCAATCAATCGAAGTCCCTCATCGCTCTGTTCAGTTCATCAACTCCGTCGCGTAACCAGGCGACGAACCCGAACCCCGCAGGCTATTCCCTATTCCCTATTCCCTATTCCCTATTCCCTATTCCCTGCACTCCAGGAGGACCCATGCACCGGCAGGCAACGACTGCTACAACGCCATGGGCTCGTACCGGCGGCAGGTGCCGACGCTCGTCTTTCAGGGTACGGCGGACGGCACGGTGACCTCGCCGAACGCGCACCAGACGCTGGCGCAGCGGGCGCAGGCCAACGACCGCGGCTACGATGCCATCGACGACGGCGACGTGGACGACGTGGCGGACGCGACCTCGACCGCCACCGCCTGCCGCTCGTAGAACGTCCGCGCAGGCGGACATCACGTTGTCTTTGCCGCGATTTCAATCGCCACGGCCCGGTCGGGCGCAACGAATGCAGACGCACGCATGAATCACATCACCCGCAGCCTGCTGCACCTGACGATGGCATCCACCCTCGCCGCCGGCGCCTGCGCACCGGGGGGCGCCGCCGAGCCCGCCGCCACGCCCGCGCCGGGCACCGCGCCTTCGCCGTCCTTGTTCGAGTGGGCGACGTACGACGGACCGGCGGGGACGCGGCGGTACAGGCTGTTCGTCCCCACCGGCTACGATGCGCGCCGCCCGGCGCCGCTGATGGTGATGCTGCACGGCTGCACCCAGGACCCCGACGACTTTGCGCGGGGCACGCGCTTCAACGCGCTGGCGGATTCCGTCGGGGCGATCGTCGCGTATCCCGAGCAGACGGCCCAGCTCCATCCGCAGAAGTGCTGGACGTGGTACGAGGCCGCCAACCAGCGCGCGAGCACCGGAGAGGCCGCCATCGTCGCCGGCATCACGCGCGAGGTGATGGGGCGCTACGCCGTCGATCCGGCGCGCGTGTACATCGGCGGGGTGAGCGCGGGCGGCATCATGGCCGTCAACACCGCGGCGTCGCATACCGACCTGTACGCGGCGGTCGGCGTGCACAGCGGCACCGCGTTCGGCGCCGCCACCGATCTGCCGGCGGCCCTGGCGACCATGCGCAGCGGGCCGTCCAGCGGTGACGCGCTGGTGGAGCAGGCGCGCGGCATCCTCCGCTCTTCCGGGCGCGACTGGCTGCCTGTCATCGTCTTTCACGGCGCGGCGGACGCGGTGGTGAATCCCGAGAACGGACGCCGTCTCGCCGCGCAGTGGGCGCTGGCGGGCGGCGCCAAGGACTTTCTGCGCAGCGAGGAGGAGGTCGGCGGGTTGACGGTGGTCAAGGACCGCTTCGGGCCCGCGGTGGAGCTTTGGATGGTGCAGGGGCTGGGGCACGCGTGGTCCGGCGGATCGCCCGAGGGCACGTACACCGACGCGCGCGGCCCCGACGCCAGCCGCGAGATGCTGCGCTTCTTTCTCTCGCACCCGCGCGACTGATGCCTCCGCTCCACTTTCCCCGGCATCCGGACCCGCTGCGCTACTGGCGGTGCGCGGCCCCGGACCGCATCGCGCTCGTCGACCGCGCGCGCGGCGGGCGGCTGACGTACGCGGAGTTCGACGCGGCGGCGGACGGCTGGGCGGGTGTGCTGCGGGCGCGCGGCATCGGGCGCGGAGCCATCGTGGCGGCGCTGGCGGGGAACCGGCGCGAGCTGGCGGAGCTGTTCTACGCCTGCGGGCGCGTGGGCGCGGCGCTTCTGCCGCTCAACTGGCGCCTGCCGTCCGCCGAGCTGGCGCCCATCCTGGCGGACGCGCGGCCGGACCTGCTGATCGGCGAGGCGCGCTTCCGCGGCAAGGCGGGGGATGCGGACGCCGCGTGGATCGACCTGGACGACGATGCGCCGCGCCTGCTGGCCGCCGATCATCCCTCCGCCGGTGACGTGGAGGTGGATGCGGACGATCCGGCGCTCGTTCTGTACACCTCCGGCAGCACGGGCACGCCCAAGGGCGCCGTTTTGCCGCATCGCCAGATCCTGTGGAACGCCCTCGCCACCACCACCGCGTGGGAGCTGACCGCGGACGACGTGGCCCCGGTGAGCACGCCGCTCTTTCACACGGGCGGATGGAACGTGTTCGCCACGCCCCTGTGGCACCGCGGCGGCACCATCGTGCTGCTGGACGGCTTCGACGCGGACGGGTTTCTGGCCGCGTTCGAGGAGGAGGGGTGCACCGTCGCCCTCACCGTTCCCACGCAGCTGCTGCTGATGACGGAAAGCCCGCGCTGGGGGCGGCCCCTGCCGCGGCTGCGCCGGTTTGTCAGCGGCGGCGCGCCCTGCCCGGCGTCGCTGGCGGCGCGGGTGCGCGAGGCGGGCTACACCTTTCGCGAGGGATACGGGCTGACGGAGTGCGGCCCCAACTGCTTCTCCATCCCGGACGATGACGCTGCGCGGCGGCCGGGGTGCGTCGGCTGGCCGGTGCCGTTCCTGGAGATGCGGCTGGAGGCGGAAGACGGAACTGAGGCGGATGCCGGCCAGCCGGGCGAGCTGCTGCTGCGGGGACCGCAGGTGTTCTCGGGATACCTGCGCAACCCGGAGCAGACGGCGGCCACGTTCACGGCGGATGGATGGCTGCGCACCGGCGACCTGGCCATGCGCGAGGAGGATGGCGCGTACCGCATCTGCGGACGGCGCAAGGAGATGTACATCTCCGGCGGCGAAAACGTGTTTCCCGCGGAGGTGGAGGCGGCGCTCTGCGACTGCCCCGGCGTGGCGGAGGCCGTGGTCATCGGCGTGCCGGACGAAAAGTGGGGCGAGGTGGGCCGCGCCTTCGTCGTCCCCCGTCCCGATGCGCCGCTGACGGAGACGGAGGTGGCGGCGCACGCGCGGACGCGGCTGGCGGGATACAAGGTGCCCAGGAGCGTCTTCATTCTCCGCGAGATCCCGCGGCTGGGGAGCGGCAAGCCCGACCGCCGCGCCCTGGCCGCGCTGGAGCCGGCGGCGGCATAGCGGATGCGCGGCGGGATGGAACCGCCGGCCAAAGCGTGCTACAATGCGCGTTACACCCGTGATCCCTCTCGCCGCTCGCGCATCATGCTCATCCGCCCGCTCGTTCTCGCCGGTCTCGCTCTGCTCGCCGCCGCGCCCGCTGCCGCGCAGCCGTCCGCCGCGCGTCCCTGGCAGACGGACGTGTCCTGCGCCGCCGGGCGCAATCCCGCGCTCGCCGTGGCGGACACGCCGGTCGCCGCGTCCGTGCCCGGCTGCGCGCGCGCGCACTGCGTGGCGCTGCCGAACGGGCGGCGCGTCTGCGCGTGCACCGGCGACACGACGATCACCGTGCGGATGGAGGCGGACGGACGCACGGTGCACGCGTGGCCGGCGGACGGCAGCCTGTCGGCATCGCCCGCGTCGCTGCGGGTGATGCAGGCGGACCTGGACGCGGACGGCAGGCGGGAGACCATCGTGTCCGAGTGGCTGGACACGAGCAACGGCCTGGGCATTCGCTACTACCGGCTCTCGATCTTCGACGGCGCCCATCCCGACCGCGCGCCGCTGCGGGTGAGCGTGGACGGCTTCGACCCCCGCGGCTCCTTCGTCCGCCCGGCGAACGGCGGCGGGTGCCGGCTGCTGGCCACGCGCTGGACGGAGCTGCGCGACGCGCGGCGCGGCGAGGGGATGTACTTCACCGGCCAGTGGATGCGCTACCGCGACGGCCGGCTGGAGCACGACCCGGAGCGGCCGCTGGTGGTTCGCCGGCTGCTGGACAGCTTCCGGCCGTGGGAGGTGCCCGGCGGTCCCCTGGCGCACTTTCGCGATCCGCGCGCGCAGGCGTGGAGCGGCGTTCCTGCCATCCTGCCCCCGCTGGCCGGCACGCGCACGGGTACCATCATGCGGGTAAAGCACGACACCGTGGACGTGGCGATCACGCCGCACAACATCGAGGTCTTTGAACACGTCGGCTCGCCGGGCTACGGCGACGACGACGGGAACACCGTCAGCACGCTGCTGGTGGACGGCGCCACCGGCCGCCCCTGGCCACGCGCCTACAACCCGCGCCCGGACTGGCTTCAGCTGGCGCCGGTGACCATTCGCACCTACCGCGAAGAAGGCAGGATCGTGAACCTGCTCGTCGTGGGGCCCGAACCTTCCTCCAGCGGAACCCGATGAACGCCGTCGCCACGCAGCAGCAGGCCAAGGGGAGCACCCTGCGCTCCACCCTGGCCTTCGTCCGCAGCCTCGTCGGTGACGCGGGGCTGGAGCGCGTGCTGGCGCGCGTGCCGGAGGAGGACCGCGCGCGCATCCTGGCCGCCTCTCAGACGGAAGAGGTGCCGCTGGAGCTGCTGCTGTCGCTGTGGCATGGCGTGGAGGCGGAGATCGGCGCGGAGCAGCCGGACTGGCCGGAGCGGTCGGGCGCGTTCTCCATCGGCAACGCGGGGGTGGAGCACTACCGCGGCATCCTGCTCAAGAAGAGCCCAGCGGAGTTCCTGCTGCAGCGCGTCTCCCTCTTCCGGCTCTTCTACCAGCCCGGAAACATGGACGTGGTGGAAGAGGAGCCGGGGCGCGCCGTGCTGCGGCTGGTGGGCTTCGATCCCGTGGAGCGCACCTTCTGCCGCCGCCAGACCGGCGGGCTGCTGCGGTCGATCGAGCTGGCGGGAGGTACGGAGCCCTCCGTGCGCCACGTGCGCTGCTCGCTGGAGGGCGACGCCTTCTGCGAGTGGGAGCTGCGCTGGACGCTCCCCGCGGAGGCCTCCGGTCCTCACCCGATCGCGTAGATCCGGTAAACAGCACTCTCGCCGAGGAGCAGAGGGGCAGAGGGGCGGAGAAGAATCCCCGTTCTCCGCTGCTCTGCCTCTCCGATGCTCTGCGTGAGTGCTGTTGCCGTTGGCGTTACCGGCACCAGCACCCGCGGCCGGAGCAGATCCCGGTCAGCCCCTCCATCGCGCACTTTCGCGTGCAGACGTCCTGCTGGCACGCGGCCGCCGCCTTCATCTCGGGCGCCGCGACCGCCTGCGCCGCGCCAAAACCCATCGCCGCCGCGAACGCCGCCGCCAGCACTCCGCGCGTCATGCTCCGCTTCATGGCATCCTCCATCGAAAGAGTGTCGCCAGCCTCGCCCCCTCGCCGGTGCGGCGCGGGGATCGCATCGCAGGATAAGCATCGCACGTGGTGACGGGAAGAGAAGCGGTGCGCCCCTTCTACCGGCGCGCGCCACGAGAAAACTCCGTTGTCTCCGTCGGCTCCGCGTGCGGCGATCTCTTCTTCACGAATTTGTATAAGCTCTGAGCGGTGCGGTACATAGCACGCGCCTGACACTGCCGCTGGCACACTCCCTGCCCACCATTCGCCCGGTCGTGCGCCCCGGCGCCGATTCGTTCAGGGAAACGCCAACAGGTGCATGATGCTGTATTCCGGCAGGGACCAGGCTCCACGCAAGGCCGATCCGGCCCGCGTCCGTGACCAGCAGCGCACGTTCGCGCGGCGCATCGACTGCGACTCTTCGCCACGGCGGGCGGCGCCACGCGGCACGGCGCGCGGCGGCTCCGTCCGCGACGGCGACCCGTGGGAGCACTCGCGCCGCGGCTACGGCCGCTGATCCACCACGTCCGGCGAATCTCTCGCGACCCTTCCTGACATATGTCCACGGTCCTGAGCGACCCGCAGGCGCGCGGCGTACGGTTCGATCCCGATGAGCTGCGGGTCGCCCGCCTGCGCGCCGTGCGCGGGCCCAACTTCTGGCGCCTGGCCCCCGTCATTGCCTGCGACCTCACGCTGGGGTCGCTGGAAGACGTGCCCAGCACGGAGATCCCGGGCTTCAACGAGCGGCTGATGGCCCTGCTTCCCACGCTGCGGGAGCACCCCTGCTCGCGCGGCACGGAAGGCGGATTCGTGGAGCGGCTGGAAGAAGGAACGCACCTGCCGCACATCCTGGAGCACGTCGCGCTGGAACTGCAGACGCTGGCGGGGACGGACGTTTCCTTCGGCCGCGTGGTGGAGTCTGGCGACCCGGGCGTGTGGTGGCTGATCGTGGCGTACGAGGAGGAGGAGGTCGGGCTGCAGGCCATGCGCGAGGCCGTGCGCCTCGTCCGCGCCTGCATCGGCGGCGAGCCGTACGACGTGCAGTACGCCATCGAGGACCTGCACGACCTGCTGGAGTCCGTGCGCCTGGGTCCGTCCACCGCCGCCATCGTGGAAGAGGCACGGCGCCGCGGCATCCCCGTCCGCCGGCTGAACAGCGGCTCGCTGGTGCAGCTGGGGCTGGGAAAGAACCTGCGCCGCGTGCAGGCCGCGATGAGCGACTACACCAGCGCCATCGGGGTGGAGATCGCGCAGGACAAGGACGACACCCGCCGCGTGCTGGGCGCCATCGGCCTCCCCGTCCCCGCCGGGGTTACGGCGTCGTCGGAGGAGGCGGCGGTGGACGCGGCCAACGAGATCGGCTGGCCGGTGCTCATCAAGCCGCTGGACGCCAGCCACGGCCGCGGCATCAGCGGCGCGCTGCGCGACGACGACGCCGTGCGCCGCGCCTACGCCGTCGCCAGCGAGTACGGGCGGCGGGTGATCGTGGAGCAGTTCGTCACCGGCCGCGACTACCGCGTGCTGGTGGTCGACGGCCGCATGGTCGCCGTGGCGGAGCGCGTGCCCGCACACGTGATCGGCGACGGGCGGCACACCATCAAGGAGCTGATCCGGGCGGCCAACCAGGACCCGCGCCGCGGCAAGGGCCACTCGCGCACCCTCACCCGCCTGCCGGACGACGAGGCGACGGCGGCGTACCTCGCGACGCAGGGCCTCGGCTGCGACAGCGTCCCCGCGGCGGGGGAGCAGGTCTTCCTGCGCGCGACGGCGAACCTGTCCACCGGCGGCACCTCCATCGACCGCACGGACGAGATCCACCCCGACAACGTGACCGCGTGCGAGATGGCGGCGGGCGTGGTGGGGCTGGACATCGCCGGCATCGACGTCCTGTCGCCCGACATCACCGTCCCCTTCCGCGAGAACCACGCGGTGATCATCGAGGTGAACGCCGCGCCGGGACTGCGCATGCACACGCATCCCACCGAGGGAAGGCCGCGGTACGTGGGCGGGCCCATCATCGAGATGCTGTATCCGCCAGGGCAGCCGTACACCATTCCCGTCATCGCCATCACCGGAACCAACGGAAAAACGACGACCACGCGGCTCACCGCGCACCTGTTCCGGCAGACGGGGAAGACGGTCGGCTTCACGACGACGGACGGCGTGTACCTCCAGAACCGCCTGGTGATGGAGGGCGACATGACGGGCCCGTTCAGCGCCAACATCATCCTGTCGAACCCGACGGTGGACGTGGCGGTGCTGGAGACGGCGCGCGGCGGCATCATCCGCGCGGGCCTCGGCTTCGACGAGTGCGACGTGGGCGTGGTGCTCAACATCTCCGCCGACCACCTGGGGCTGCGGGGCATCAATACGCTGGAGCAGCTGGCGGAGGTAAAGTCCGTGGTCCCCGCCGTCGTAAAGCGCGAGGGGCACGCGGTGCTGAACGCGGACGACCCGCTGGTCTACGCCATGCGCGACCGCAGCGGCGGCGACATCGTCCTCTTCTCCACCATGCAGGACGGCGAGAACCCGCTCTTCGACGAGCACATCGAGCGGGGCGGCATCGGCGCGCGCATCGAGGACGGCGAGTTCGTCATCCGCCGCGGGCGCCTGCGCATTCCCATCGCCTCGGAGCGCGAGGTGCCGCTGATGATGGGCGGCGCCGCGCGCTTCCAGCGGCAGAACGTGCTGGCCGCCATCGCCACGGCGTACGTGCAGGGGGTTCGATACGACACCATCCGCGCGGGGCTCCTCTCCTTCTTCCCCTCGCCGTCCATGACGCCCGGACGGCTGAACCTGATGCGCGTGGGAAAGGCGCGCGTGCTGGTGGACTACGCGCACAACCCGGCGGCCGTGGCGGGGCTGGTGGAGATGGTGACGGAGATCCCCGCGCGCCGCCGCGTCGGGGTGATCGCCGTTCCCGGCGACCGCCGCGATGACGACATCCGCGAGCTGGGCCGCCTGTGCGCCACCCTGGACCGCGTCATCGTGAAGGAGGACGCCGACACGCGCGGCCGCGCGCGCGGCGAGGTGGCGTCGCTCGTGGTGCAGGGCCTGCGCGAGGGCGGGATGCACATGGACTGCATCGAGACGGTGCTGCACGAGATGGAGGCCGTGGACCGCGCCATCACCAACGTGCAGGAGGGTGACCTGGTGATGGTGCTGGCCGACAAGGTGCCGCCGGTGCTGGCGCACGTGCAGCGCTACGCCGACGGGCAGGCGGCCGTGTAGGGGGGAAGGGGACAGGTTACCCGCGGACAGGGTCCGGGGCAGACGGGCGGAGGGTCGCACGCGCCGGCCTCGCGGGCGGGTGAAGCCGCGGCTCGAAATGCCGGGAGCCCCGTCCCCGGCTCGCCTGCGCTCGCCGGACGGGGCTCGGGACGTGTCGCGGCGGGACGGGTTGCGTGGTTGTTGCAGGGAGCGCGGCCGCGCAGCGTCCACCTTCGTCCGTCCACGCCATCGCCTGATGCCGCTTCCCGATCCGTACACGGAGATCCGCCTCGTCGGCCTGCGGTCGCTGCGCGGGGCCAACTTCTGGTCGCCGCGCCCCGTCACGCGCATGGACGTGGCCGTGGGTGCCTACGAGGAGATCCACTCCGCGCACGTCCCCGGCTTTACCGACGCGCTGATCCGCGCCATGCCGGGGCTGTGGGAGCACCGCTGCAGCATCGGCGAGCGTGGCGGCTTCGTCACGCGCCTGCGCCGGGGGACGTACGCGCCGCACATCGCGGAGCACGTGGGCCTGGAACTGCAGACGATGGTGGGACACGACGTTGGATACGGACGCGCCCGGGGTGGTGACCGGCCGGGCGAGTACACCGTCGTCTTCGAGCACCTGCACGCCGAGGTCGGCCTGCGCGCGGCGGCGCTGGCGCTGGACGTGGTGCAGAAGGCGTTCGCGGGCGAGCTGGAGGACGTGGAGTTCGCCGCCAACGAGCTGCGCGCGCTGGTGGACACGCCCGACGTGCCGCCACTCACGCAGCACGTGCTCTGCGGCATCACCGGCGGCGGCGAGCGCGCGGCGGTGCGCGACCAGATGCTGCGGCGCGGCATCCGCGACGACGCGCTGATCGTGGACGTGGCGCCGTCGTATATCCTGAACGCGGGGGTGCCGTACGCCCGGTCCGACATCGCCGTCATCCTGGACAGCGACGTGCAGGACGTCCCCGGCCGGTACCGCGAGGAAGAGCGCAACCTGCAGCTGGTCTCCGTCCTGGCCGACGCGGTGGAGCGCGACGGGATCGTCGTCCTGCCCGGCCGGGAATGGGAGGTGCAGGACATGGCGCGCCGCGCGGGGTGCCGCGTGGCGGTGTTCACGGAGCACGACACCCTCTCCGCGCGCGACACGCGGGTGGCGCACTCGGTGGCGATGGTGCGCGACGGGCGCATCATGATCGAGACCGGCGGCGAGCTGGCGGACGCGGGGCCGCTGGCGGTGGGCGTGGACCGCGCCGCGCAGGTGGCGGCGGCGCTGGCGGTACACTCGCTGCGCGAGCTGGGCGCGGCGGAAACGGAAGAGGAATGGAGCGGCAGTCCAGAAACGGAGACGGCGCGCGCCCCGGGGTGAAGCCGGCCCCCGCGCGGCGGCGGACGGACCGCGGCGGCGGCACCCTGGTGCTCATCGGCGGCGCGTGCGATCCCACCGGCGACGCGCTGGGCGCCTTTCTGCGCCACTGCAACGCGCTGGACGGCGGCAAGGTCGTCGGCATCACCACGGCGTCGCAGGACCCCGCGGAGGCAGCGCGCGAGTGGATGAAGTCGTTCCAGGCGGCGGGCGCCACCCACGTGGAGATCCCCATCGTCGACCGGCGCGACCAGGCCCAGGACCGCCGCATCGCCCGGATGATCGAGGAGGCGGACGGCATCTTCTTCGGCGGGGGCGACCAGGTGCACCTCGTGGCCACGGTGGCGGGGTCGCGGCTGCACCGCGCCATGGCCGAGGCGTACACCCACGGCGCCACCGTCTGCGGCACCAGCGCGGGCGCGGCGGCGCTCACGGAAACCATCCTGGCCGGCGGCGAGCCCGACGAGTACGGGCAGATGCAGGACGTTCACCTGGGACCCGGCTTCGGCCTCCTGGGCTTCCGGGCGATGATCGACACGCACTTTACGCAGCGGCGGCGGCTGCAGCGTCTGTTCATGGTCATCGCCCAGAACCCCGAGACGCTGGGGCTGGGGATCGACGAGGACACGGCGCTCGTCGTTCAGGGCCACCTGGGCGAGGTGGTGGGGAAGGGCTCGGTGACCTTCGTGGACGGGCGTGGCGTGCGCTTCGACAACGCCGACGAATGCATGGACGGCAAGCCGCTCACCCTGAGCTACCTGCGCGTGGGAATCGTGGGCGCGGGGTACACGCTGAACCTGCGCGAGCGCGAGCTGCAGGTGCTGGTGCAGGCGCGGCAGGAGGAGGCAGCGGGCGACGCGGAGCTGGAGGTGCTGCGCAGCGAGGGGCTGGACGAGCCGGCGAAAAGGCCGTAAGTCCCGTTCTGCTTACTTCGTTCCCTTTGGGCCTTGACACGGGCGCCAGCGTGCGCTAGATTGCTCCGCAACAATAGCCCCCACGCCTCTACAGCGGGTTCGCCCAAGTAAGCGCACCAGGGGGCTTGTTCTTTTCCCCCACCTTCGTGTTCCCGTGGCGCTCATCCAGAAGCAGCCCTACGCGAAGCCCGCCCTTTCGCCGGCCGACCTTGTCGCGCACCTGCATTCGCGCGGGCTTCTCTGTCCCGATCCCGAAAAGGCCCTGCACCGGCTGGAGTACATCGGCTACTACCGGCTGCTGGTGTACATGCGGGCCCTGCAGCGGCCGGATCCGCAGACGGGCGTTGCCATGTTCATCCCCGGGACCACGTTCGACGACGTGCTGCAGCTGTACGGCTTTGATCGCGAGCTCCGGCTGCTGTGCCTGGATGCCATCGAGCGCATCGAGGTGGCGCTGCGGGCGGCGATCGTCAGCCAGGTGGCGGTGCCGCACGGGCCGCACTTCTTCCTGGAGCCCGCGCACTTCGAGCGCGTGAGCTCGTTCGTGGAGTTCTACCAGACCGCGTGCCGCGACAAGCGCTACCTCGCCATCCGCCACTACGAGCGGGTGTACGGCTCGCCGGAGCTGGCGCCCATCTGGGCCATCATGGAGGTCATCACCTACGGGGCGCTCTCGCGGCTGTTCTCCGGGCTCAGGCTGGAGCACCGCAAGGCCATCGCGAAGCGCTTCGGGTTCGACGAGACGGTGCTGGCGTCGTGGTTCCGCTCGCTGAACCTGCTGCGGAACATGTGCGCGCACCACAACCGCCTGTGGAACGCCCCCATGCACGTGGACCAGCCCGTGGGCGCCAAGAAGCTGCGTGGCGACCTGGGGCGCACGGACGTGCTGTATGCGCGGCTGGTGGTGCTGGCGGCGCTGCTGAAGGCGGTCGGCGCGGAGGCGGAGTGGAAGCGCCGGCTGGTGGAGCTGATGAACCGCTACCCGTCCGTTCCCCGCGCCACGATGGGCTTTCCGGAAGAGTGGGAGTCGCGCGAGTTCTGGCGGTGGAGGGATCACGCGGAGGGCACGGAGGAAAGACGGGAGGACGCGGAGGGCGGTGGTGCCGCTCCCGCGTCCTCTCTCTTTTCCTCCGTGCTCGCCGCCTGATTCGAGGATCAGCAGGCGGCGGGCTCGGTTTCGGCGATGGTTTCCAGCGTGAGCGACAGCTGGCCGGGAACGCGGTCCGCCTCGTAGAGCACCTGGTAGGCACGCTGGATCAGGCGGTTCAGGCTGCAGCGCGGGTCGGTGCAGCTCACCGCGCCCATGGCCAGGGCGGGCGCGGGGTCGTGGCCCGAGGCCAGGATGGCCAGTGATTCGCGGATTCGCTCCAGCGCCACGGCCGCCGCGTCGGGCCCCGCGTCCACCAGCAGCACCGCGAACTCCCGCCCGCGCGGGCGCGCGACGACGTCCGTGGCGCGCAGTGTGGCCTGCAGCGCGTCCACCAGCGCGCCCGCGAAGGGCTCGCCCGCGGCGCCCGCGTCCAGGTACGCCAGCGTAACCGGCCGGCCATGCCGCGCAACGGCGCCGTGCTCGTGCTCCAGAAGCCGGTAGAACGACGCGCCTTCCGTGATCCCCTCGTCGCTGTCCCGGGGGACGGGCAGGCGGTCGCGCATGCGCTTGAGCTCCGCCGCGAGCACCGCGACGATGCCGAAGATCGCCATGCGCGCCGTCGCGTTCCAGTACGGGATGAGCGGGTGCGAGTACGGATGGCCCGTGTAGCTGTCCGCCGCCAGCCACGCCGCCGCGCCCATCGCCGACACCGCCAGCCCGGCCCACCGCCCCGCGTGCCACCCCGCGAGCGCCGCGGGGATCAGGTACAGCGGCATCACCGTCACCTCGTAGCCGGTGACGCCGTCCAGCAGGCTGATGCCCAGCATCAGCAGCACGGCTTCGGTAATGGCCTGCGCAGGGGAGTGGGCTCGCTCCACTCGTCCGCTCTTCATGGGGAGGTCCGGCTGAAGGGATCGCCCTCGGACGCCAGGGCGGTGCTTCGGGGGAAGATACGTCGATACGTCGCGGCGCGCGGGAGTCGAGGATCTTCGCGCGTCCTACAGCATTCCGCGGCGCTTGACGTCCAGGTAGCGGTTGACCACGGCGGGGACGGCGTCGCCCGGGCGGGTGTCGGCCACCAGCACGCCCGCGCGCTGCATGGCCGCGAGCGCGGCGGCGCGGGCCTGCAGCAGCTCCTCCGCGGCGGCGCGGCGGTAGACGGCGGCCTCGTCCGTGGGTTCGAGCGCGGCCGCCGCCTCCAGGTCCGGGTTGCGGATGGCGACGGCCAGCGGCAGGTGCCGGTCCGCCGCGCGCGCGAGCTGCGAGACCACGGCGGCGCTGGCCAGCGGATCGATGAGGTCCGTGAACAGCACCAGCAGCGACCGCTTGCGGACCTGCTTCGACAGGTAGGTGAACGCGGCGGGGTAGTTGGGCTCCACCATGCGCGCGTGCACCTCGCCCAGCGCCTCGGCCAGGCGCGACACGGAGTTGCGCGCGGGGGGGATGAACGCTTCCACCCTGTCGCTGAAGACGAGCAGCCCCACCGCGTCGTCGTGCACGCGCGCCACGTCCGCCAGCAGCAGCGCGGCGGTGAGCGCGTAGTCCAGCCGCTCGCGCTCCCCCACCTTCTGCGTCATCAGGCGGCCGGCGTCGATGGCGATCACCACGTTCTGCCGCCGCTCCAGCTCCATCTGCCGAACGATGGGCGTGCCGCGCCGCGCCGTCGCCTTCCAGTCCAGCGTGCGCGGGTCGTCCCCCCGCACGTACTCGCGCAGGCTCTCGAACGCGCCCCCCTCGCCGCGCTGGCGCACGGCGCGGAACCCCGCCTCGCGCAGGCGGTTGCGCAGCCCCAGCAACCGATAGCGCTTCACCTCCAGCACGCCCGGAACGATCCGCACCGCGTCCTCGCGCGGCACCGCCCGCTGCCTCCACGCGAGCCCCAGCGGCCCCGCGATCCGCAGGTGGACGTCGCCGAACACGCCGTCGCCGCGGCGCAGCGTCCTTACGGTGTAGCGGATGCGCTCCTCCCGCCGCGCCGGTACCCGCACGTCCATCACGTCGTCCCCGACGCGTTCCACGATGGGCGGCAGGTCGTCCGTCAGCCGCACGCGCACGGGGTGGCGGGTGCGGTTGTCCAAGCGGATCTCCACCTCCGCCTGCGCGCCCAGGGAGATGCGGGCGGGGGCGCGGCGGTCGGCCTCCAGCTTGTCCGCGGAGGGAATCGAGAGCGCGTCCGCGACCAGCAGGACGACCAGCACCAGGTCCACCCCCAGCGCCACGACGGGGCTGAGGAGAAAGAGGAGCGAGGCCGCCGCCAGCAGCGCCAGCCAGCGGCCGGAGGGGAGCAGGCTCACCCGGCGCCGCGCGGGGCGGGAACGGTGTTCAGCAGGCCGGCCAGGCGCTCGTCCACCGTCTGCCCCTCCACCTCCGCCTCGGGCGTGAGCACCACGCGGTGGCGCAGCACGGGAAGGGCCAGCGCCTTCACGTCGTCCGGAGTCACGAAGTCGCGTCCGGAGAGGAAGGCTTCCGCGCGCGAGGCCAGGAAGAGCGCCACCCCAGCGCGCGGCGACGCGCCCAGCGCCAGGCTGGGCTCCTCGCGCGTGGAGCGGACGATGCGCGTCACGTAGTCGCGCACGCTGGGCTCCACGTGCACCGTGGCCACCGCCTGCCGCAGCTGGATGATCTCGCCCCCGCCCAGCACGGGCCTGATGCCGTACGTCTCCGCGCGGTCGGCGCTGAAGCCGGCCACGTATCGATCAAGGATCGCGCGCTCCGCCTCCGCGCCCGGGTAGCCGACCACGATCTTCAACAGGAACCGGTCCAGTTGCGCCTCCGGCAGCGGATACGTCCCCTCGTACTCCACCGGGTTCTGCGAGGCGAAGACGGTAAAGCCGGCGGGGAGCGGCCGCGTCTGCCCGTCCACGGTCACCTGGCGCTCCTGCATGGCCTCCAGCAGCGCGGCCTGCGTCTTGGCCGGCGCCCGGTTGATCTCGTCCGCCAGCAGCAGGTCGGTAAAGATGGGGCCCGGGTGAAAGGAGAAGTCGCGCTTGAGCTCGTCCAGCACGTTCACGCCGATCAGGTCCGTGGGCATCAGGTCCGGCGTGAACTGCACGCGCCCGAAGCGCAGCTCCAGCGCCATGGCCAGCGCCCGGATGGAGAGCGTCTTGGCCGTCCCCGGCACGCCTTCGAGCAGGGCGTGGCCGCCGGCCAGGAGGGCGATCATCATCTGCCGGAGCATTTCCTCCTGCCCCAGCACCACGTTCGAAAGCTCGTCCAGCACCCGGTGCGCCCGGTCGCCCGCCACGCCGTCCTGCGTCATGATGCTCATCTATCGACGTACCTCGTCCAGTAGCCGGTCCACGTCGCGGGTGAGCGCCACCAGGTCGCCCGACTGCCCGCGCTTCCACTCCCGCTCCAGCGCCGCCGCGGCCTCGCGCCCCACGGGGCTCTGCCGCGCCATCCGCTCCAGCATCTCCCCCGCGGCGCGCTCGTCCGGCGGGGCGCGCCGCCCCAGCCGCCGCGCCATCCCCGCCAGCAGCAGCCGCCGGGCC